>NZ_JBIVVI010000019.1:0-19517 GCF_044757675.1 Kitasatospora sp. NPDC091257 | reverse complement strand
GGAGGGCGCCGGGAGCCGTGAGTGGGTACGGTCTGCTGGTGCCCACACCCCGTCTCACGTTCGCGCGCCTGTGCGCCGCGGTCACCGCGGCCCTGCCGGTACTGCTCGCCGCCCCGGCGGGCGCGGCCCCGCAGCAGCCGCCCCCGTCGGTCGCGATCGGCGGCGAGCGGCTCGGGCTCCCGGGGGTGCAGGTCGCCCCGATGGCGGGCGCTCCGCCGCTGCCCCCCGACCTCACCGGCCAGTCCTGGATAGTCTCCGACGCGGTGTCGGGGGAGGTGCTGGCGGCCAGCAATCCGCATCTGCGGCTGCCCCCGGCGAGCACTCTGAAGATCCTGTTCGCGGACACCGTGCTGCCCAAGTTCGACCGCAACGCGGTGCACCGGGTGGCCGACGAGGAGATCCAGGGGATCGGCCCCGGCAGCAGCCTGGTCGGCATCAAGGAGAACCTGGACTACCGGGTCGAGGACCTGTGGCGCGGGGTCTTCCTGAGCTCCGGAAACGACGCGGTGCACGTCCTGGCGCACATGAACGGCGGGGTGCAGCAGACCGTCGCCGAGATGCAGACGCGCGCCGACACGCTCCAGGCGCGGGACACCAGGGTGATCTCCCCGGACGGCTACGACATGGACGGCCAGGTGTCCTCGGCCTACGACCTGTCGCTGTTCGCCCGGGCCGGTCTGCGCAACGCGGACTTCCGGATGTACTGCGCGACCCGGGACGCGATGTTCCCCGGCGCCGTCGACCGGAACACCGGCCGACGCGGCAGCTTCGGGATCGCCAACACCGACCGGCTGCTGGGCAAGTACCCGGGCCTGATCGGCGTGAAGAACGGCACCACCACCAACGCCGGCTCGACCTTCGTCGGCGCCGCCGAACGCGACGGCCGCACCCTGCTGGTGACGGTGATGCACCCGTCGAGCTACCAGAAGGTGTACGACGAGACGGCCGCGCTGCTGGACTGGGGCTTCGCCGCGGCCGGCAAGGTCCAGCCGGTCGGCCGGCTGGTCGGCGAGCTCCCGCCCGGCGGCGCCGAGCCGACCGGCCAGGCCGGCGGCGGTGACAGCACGCCCGTGCCGCCGCCGCACCCCGCCGCACCGGCGGCCGCGGCGCCCAGCGCGGCGGGCGGGGGCGGCCGGTTCGCTGTCGTCGGCTGGTCGGCCGTGGTGCTCGCCGGTGCCGCGCTCGGGTACGGCGCGGTGGTGCTGCGGCGCCGCTCCGCGGGCTGATCCGCCGGCTGATCCGCCGACGCCGAACCGGCTGAACACCGGCCCGCGGCAGGGCCCGGCCTCAGTCCAGGGGCCGAGCTTTCCCCTTTCCCTTTCTCTCCGTCCTCTCCTTCTTCCGGGCCCGGGCGGCCTGCTCCGCGGCGTCCGCCCGGGCCGCCGCCTCCGCCTTGTCGGCCGCTTCCAGCAGCGTCCGCCCGTGCGCCCTGGTCCGCTCCCGGGCGGCCCGCGGGTCGGCCGTCGCCGTCCAGGCCACGCAGTACATCAGCAGCCGGGAGACGAAGTTGATCCACAGCAGCAGCGCGACCGGCGTGGCGAACGCCCCGTAGAGGCTCCGTCCGGCGATCGAGCCCAGGTAGGAGGCGAGCAGGAGCTTCAGCAGCTCGAAGCCGACGGAGCCGATCAGCGCGCCCTGCACGAGGTCCCGGCGGCGCTGGTCGGTGATGCCGGGGAAGGGCGCCAGCAGGTAGGCGAAGAGCAGCATGTCGCACGCTATGGCGATCAGCACGCCGACGGCGGTGAGCAGGTACCCGCTGTTGAGGCCGATCGCGTCGGCGATCCGGCCGGCCAGCGTGGTCCCGGTGGCGGAGGCGGCCAGCGAGAACAGCGAGACCAGGCCGAGGCCGCCCAGCACCGCCACGTCCCGGGCCTTGCGCAGCACCGGGTTGCCCTCCTCCTGGGGCAGTTGCCACAGGTCCCGGATCGAGGTGCGCATGGTGTCCACCCAACCGAGGCCGGAGATCAGCAGCAGCGCCCCGCCGACCAGCCCGACGGTGCCCGCGTTGGACACCAGGGCCGGCAGGTTGAGCGCGTCCGAGAGCCCCGGCAGCTGGTCGGAGATGTGCTTCTGCAGCTCGTGCACCCGGTCGTCGCTGAGCGCCGCGGCGGCGATCGCCAGGCCCACCGTGAGCAGCGGGAAGAGGGCGAGGAAGCCGAAGAAGGTGACGGCGCCGGCCAGCCGGTTGCCCCGGGCGGCGGAGAAGTACTCGTACACCCGGTACGGGCGGCTGCGCAGCACCCGGGCCACGAGCGGGCCGAGGACCGGCAGACGGGTCAGGAAGTCCACCCACCGGTTATACCGGCCCTGTCCCCCGAATGGGCGTCAGGCCCCGGGTGGGTGTCCCGTGGGTTTCGGCGACCCCGGCGAGGACCGGCAGGACGCCCCGCGGCTACCGCTTGACGAGTCGACGGGCCTTGGCGAGGGCTCGGACGGCCTGGTAGGCCCCGTAGCGGCCGTGGCTGAGCAGTTCGGTGCGCACGCCGTCCACGCCGGCCGGCGGCCGGTAGCCGGCCGGCCGCAGCCGGGCGCAGTGCCCGGCGGCCCGGCGGAAGTACTCGCGGCGGTCGCCGGGCGGGACCCGGCCGGGCTTGGATACCACGGTGTTGAGGTGGTGCAGCATCCGGCCGTAGACGACCGGGCGCCAGCGCTCCAGGTCGGGGCGGCGGTCGAGGAAGGCGAAGACCAGGTCGTACTGGGCGAACACGTCGAAGTGCTTGCGGCTGGCGGTGGCCAGGATGTTGCCGCCCTCCTGGCGCTGGCGGTAGTGCACGCCGACCTGGTCGAGCAGGGTGATCCGGGCGGCGGCGAGCAGCGCCGGGTACGTCCAGGGGGTGTCCTCGTAGTAGCCGGCCGGGAAGACCAGCCGCTGTTCGGCGATGAAGCCGCGGCGGTAGGCCTTGTTCCAGACGACCTGGAGCAGGTCGAGCAGGTCGGGGCGGGCGTCGAGGTCGAAGACGTCCGGGGAGGCGGCGCCGAAGACGTGGGCGGAGGCGGCCCGGGTGATCCGGCCGTCGGCGTAGGTGCGGGCGTAGTCGTAAACCAGGATGTCCGGGTCACCCGTGGCGGTGAGCCGCTCGTCGATGCCCTTCAGCAATCCGGGGGTGAGTGTGTCGTCGCTGTCGAGGAAGATCACGTAGTCCCCGGTGGCGACCTCCAGGCCGGCGTTGCGGGCCCGGCCGAGGCCGACGTTCTCCGGCAAGTGCAGCACCCGGACCCTGGTGTCGGCGGCCGCGGCCTCGTCCAGCAGGGCGCCGCAGCCGTCCGGGGAGCGGTCGTCCACGGCGATCAGTTCGAAGTCCGGGCCGTCCTGGCCGAGTACCGAATCGAGGCATTCGGAGAGGTAGTCCTGGACCTGGTACACGGGGACGATCACGCTGAAACGGGACACGGACCCAGCGTAGTGGTCCCGGGGTGGGCGAGGTCCCCGGAGGTAGGATCGGGGGCGCACGTACGCACCGATCCAAGTGCGGCCAGGCCCCGTACGGGCTGCCACGCTCCTCCAGAGAAAGGCCTGCGTAGCCGATGGCTCCCCGCCTCTCCATCGTCGTCCCGATCTACAACGTCGAGCGCTACCTCGTCGAATGCCTCGACTCGATCGCCGCCCAGACCTTCACGGACTTCGAGTGCGTCATGGTCGACGACGGTTCGAAGGACGGCAGCGCGGCGCTCGCCGAGGCGTACGCGGCCGAGGACTCCCGGTTCCGGCTGGTCCGGCAGGTGAACAAGGGACTCGGCGCGGCCCGCAACACCGGCATCCGGCACATCGACCCGGACTCCGAGTTCCTGTGCTTCGTGGACAGCGACGACTCGATGCCGCCGAGCGCGTACGAGCTGATGATCAACACGCTGGACGAGACCGGCTCGGACTTCTGCACCGGCAACGTGCTGCGCTTCCGCGCCGTGGGCTACTACCAGTCCGGCGGCCACCTGAAGCCGTTCAAGGAGACCAGGCTCAAGACCCACATCACCGAGATCCCGGCGCTGGTCACCGACCGCACCGCGTGGAACAAGGTGTACCGCCGCTCGTTCTTCGACGGCGCCGGCCTGCTCTACCCCGAGGGCATCCTGTACGAGGACGCGCCGGTCAGCGTGCCGCACCACTACCTGGCCAAGAGCGTGGACGTGCTCTCCGAGCCGATCTACCACTGGCGCGAGCGCGAGGTCGGCGAGATGTCGATCACGCAGATGCGCACCAACCCCAAGGGCCTGATCGACCGGGTCGCCTCGGTCGAGCTGGTGCGCGCCTGGCTGATGAAGCAGACCGAGCCGCGCTTCGCCGAGTACCTGCGCTCCTACGACGAGAACACCCTCGTCGAGGAGATCCCGATGTTCTTCTCGTCCCTGGTGGAGGGGGACAAGGACTACCGGGACGCCTACCTCCAGCACGTCGGCCGGCTGCTCCGGGCGATCGGCTCCGACCACGTCGGCCGGCTGCGCGCGCCGGTGCGGCTGAAGTACCACCTGACCCTGTCGGGCCGGATGGACGAGCTGGTCGACCAGATCACGTACGAGCGCGAGAGCGGCGGCGGTGTCCAGGCCCGCGGCCTGCTGCGCCCGTACGCCGACTACCCGTTCCTGCGCGGCGGGCGCAAGAGCGTGCCGGCCGGGGTGCTCAAGCTGGACAACTCGCTGGTCATCCGCAGCCGGCTGTACCGGAGCGTCTGGGAGGACGGGAAGCTGCGGCTGACCGGGCACGCCTACCCGGAGCAGCTGGGCGCGGCCGGCAAGCACGACATGGTCCGCACCCTGGTGCTGCGCGAGGCCAAGGGCCGCCGGGTCATCGCGGTGCCGATGAGGACGACGTACAGCCCCGAGGCCACCGCGAGCTGCCAGCACGACCTGTACAGCTGCGACTGGTCCGGCTTCAACGTGGCCATCGACCCGAAAAGGCTCAGGCACCGCGGCCAGTGGAAGGACGGCAACTGGCGCGTCCTGGTGGCCGGCGCCGGCAAGGGCGGGGTCTACAAGGGCCGGATCTCGGCCGGGTGGAGCGACAGCGCGCAGTTCCTCCCGTCGCACTGGGTCGAGCCGGACGTGCGGATCGTGCCGTGGATCCGGGACAACTTCGTCTACCTCCGGGTGGAGACGGTCAAGGCCCGGGTGACCGGCCTGGCCGCGCACGGCGACCGGCTGGAGGTCTCGGGCGCGGCCCGCTCCGGCCCGAGCTTCGCCGGGGCGCGGCTGCGGCTCACCCACGCCGAGTCGGACCGCCACGTGACCTTCCCGCTGGAGCTGGGCGCTCCGGTCGGCTCGCTCCAGCCGTTCACCGCGCTCGCCCCGGTCGCCGAGCTGACCGCCGTCCGCGAGGCCTGGGCCGAGCTGGACCCGGTGGCCGGCGAGCGCAGCCGCGACCACTGGGACGGCTCCCTGCTGCTGGCCGACGGCAGCACCGTCCCGCTGGCCTGGGACGACCGCAACGCGCCCGAGCGGCTGCACCTGGCGCTGAACCCGCAGGCCCCGGTGGCCGAGCGCCGGGCGCTCTACTCCAAGCCCTCCCCCAACGGGCACCTCCAGTTCACCGACCAGGTGCTCCAGCCGCTGGTGGACGACGTGTCCTCGCGCGGCGCCGACGGCTTCCTGCTGAGCGGCTCGTTCCCGCTGCCCGGCGCGCACCGCTGGGAACTGGTGGTCCGTCACAAGTGGCGCGAGGAGGAGCACGCCTACCCGGTGGAGATCTCCGACGGCCGGTTCCGCACCGCGCTGCCCGCCGTGCCGACCGCCTCCTTCGCCGGCCGGGTGCCGCTCTCCCGGGGCACCTGGCACGTCGTCTTCCGCCCGGTCGGCGTGCAGGTGCCCGAACTGCCGGACGCCGCCGCGCTGGTCACCCCGGACTGCTTCGACGTCCTGCCGGTCGTGGTGGAGTCCCGCGGCAAGCGGATACTGCTGGAGCGTCGCGACCACGACGGCCTGTCGCTGGAGTCGGACTCGGTGCTGCTGCCCGAGGAGCGGGCCGGCTTCCGCCAGCGCCAGCTGCAGAGCGTGGACTACCCGGCTGCCCGACGGCTGCCGGTGCGCGACACGGTGGTGTACCACACCGGCAAGTACGGCACGTACTCCGGCTCGCCCCGGGCCGTCCACGAGGAACTGGTCCGCCGCGGCCTGCCGCTGGAGCACCTGTGGGGCAACGACGACATGCAGGCCGAGCTGCCGCAGAGCGCGACCGCGCTGCGGTACCGCAGCCCGGAGTGGTACGAGGCGCTGGCCACCGCCAAGTACGTGGTGGCCAGCACCCACCTGCCCGACTTCTTCGTCCGCCGTCCCGACCAGGTGGTCGTCCAGACCTGGCACGGCACCCCGCTGAAGCAGATCGGCTTCGACTTCGAGAAGGTCTGGTTCACCGACTCCAAGTACCTCAAGAGCCTGGCCCGGGAGGTCCCGAACTGGAGCCTGCTGGTGGCCGGCAACCGCTGGTCGGCCCCGGTGCTGCGGCGCGCCTTCGACTTCAAGGGCGAGATCCTGGAGAGCGGCTCGCCCCGGAACGACCTGCTGTTCGCCTCCGACCGGGAGAAGACCGCCGAGCAGGTCCGGGAGCGGCTCGGCCTGCCCGAGGGCAAGAAGGTCGTGCTCTACGCGCCGACGTGGCGCGAGGACCGGCGCCGGCCGCAGGACGGCTACCAGATCGACCTGCGGATCGACCTGGCGGCGGCCAGGGCCGCGCTCGGCGACGACCAGGTGCTGCTGGTGCGCCGGCACCACCTGATGTGCGGCCAGATCCCGGGCGCCGGCAACGGCTACATCTGGGACGTCGGCAGCTACCCCGACATGGCGGAGCTGCTGCTGATCGCCGACGTACTGGTGACCGACTACTCGGCGAGCGTGTTCGACTTCGCGGCGACCGGCAAGCCGATCGTGTTCTTCACCTACGACCTGGAGCACTACCGGGACAACCTGCGCGGCTTCAGCCTGAACTTCGAGGCCGAGGCGCCCGGCCCGATGCCGGCCACCTCCGAGGAACTCGTCTCCGTGCTCGGCCGGGTGGACGGGATCACGGCCGAGTACGCGGACCGGGCCACCGCGTTCCGCGAGGCGTACTGCGACCTGGACGACGGCAAGGCCGCCGCCCGGGTGGTCGACGCGATGCTCCGCAAGGAGTAGCCGCCGCACACGCCCCGGCGGGCGCCCGGCACCGATCGGTGCCGGGCGCCCGCATGTGTCCGGGCACCTGTGCGTCCGGGCGGAAGGGACCGAAAAGGGCCCGGCGGAAAGGACCGGAACACCGGATCCGCATTCGAACCGGCGTTCCCGGAAATGCATTCCCCGGGGCATTCGAAAAAGCGTGCAATTGACCCCGGCGCCATTTCTGGATGGGATGTTGACTTCCCTTCCGAAGGGCTCCCACCGCCATGCCTGTGCTCACGCGGCTGGTCCTGCCGCACGCCGCCCCCCGGGTGACCGCCGGCCGCCCCGCCGAGGACGAGGACGTCGTCTTCGGGCTGCTGCGCGCCCACTGGCACGGCCGCGGCCTGGAGCTCACCGGCTTCGCCCGCCCGAAGGGCCAGGACACCGCCCGCCCCGGCTCCGCCTGGACCTGGCTGACCCTGCGCCACCAGAACCGGTCCCAGCCGCCGCTGCACCTGCGCTCCCGCCCCCGCCGGATGCCCGAGGTCACCGACGACAGCGCCCAGTCCGAGCACAACCACGACTGGTCCGGCTTCACCGCGCTGATAGCACCCGGCCGGCTGCGCCGCGGGGACCACTGGCTGCTCGGCGACTGGCGGATCGAGGCCACGCTCTTCACCCGCCCCCGCCCCGCCCGGGTGCGCCGCCGGTACGGCGCCCTCGCCCCGCACTGGTGCGGCTCCGGCGAGTACCCGCCGGCCCACTGGGTGGACGACGGCGTCCGGCTCCAGCCGTTCTTCGCCGACGGCCGGCTGCGGCTGCGGCTGGAGCGCCCGGCCGTCCGGATCACCCGCGCCGCCCCCGCCCCCGACGGCCTGGACCTGGGCGGGGTCGCCGACGCCTGCCCCTCCGGCACCGTGCTGCGGCTGCGCCACCGGGAGAGCGACGCGGTGGTCGAGCAGCCGCTCGCCCGCACCGGCAACACCTTCACCGTCCGGGTGCCGTACCGCCCGTTCACCGCCGACGGGCGGGGCAGCGGCAGGCTGGAGCACTGGGACGCCGAACTGCTGCGCCCCGACGGCGGCACCGAACAGCTCTGCCTCGACGAGCGCGGCGGCCCGGTGGCCGGCCAGCACCCGCTGCCCGGTGTCCCGGACCGGGTGCTCTACCTCAAGCACCTCGCCGACGGCCGGCTCCAGCTCTGCGTCCAGCCCGCGGCCGGCCTGGTCGACCGGATCGCCGTACGGGACGGCGGCTTCGAACTGTCCGGCCGCTGCCCGGACCCGGCCGCGGACCGGCTGCAGCTGGTGCTGCGGCACGCCGGCTCCGCGAGCGAGGTCCGCACCCCGGTCGCCACCGGCCCGGACGGCCGCTTCCGGGTCCGGGTGCCCGCCGCCCGGACCGGCTCGGACGGCGTCGCGCTGCCGCTGCGCAAGGGCGTCTGGGAGGCCGCCCTGGAGCCGGTCGCCCGCCCCGGGGACGCCCGGCCGCTGCTCGCCGCCCCCGCCGCGCTGTCCGCCGTCCCCGCCGCCACCACCGCCGGCGGCAAGCGGGTCCTGCTGCAGCGCCGGTGGCACGACACCCTGGTGGTGGACTCCACGCCGGTGCTCACCGCCGCCGAGCGCAGCGCCTGGACGCAGCGCCGGCTGCGCACCGAGCGCTACCCGGCCGCCCGCCGCGCGCCACTGCGCGAGGCGGTGCTGTACGACGTGTTCGGCGGCCGCGGCTATGCCGACTCCCCACGCGCGGTGCACAC
Organism: Kitasatospora sp. NPDC091257; assembly: GCF_044757675.1. Taxonomy (NCBI): domain Bacteria; kingdom Bacillati; phylum Actinomycetota; class Actinomycetes; order Kitasatosporales; family Streptomycetaceae; genus Kitasatospora; species Kitasatospora sp. NPDC091257. The sequence continues at coordinate 10,699 of NZ_JBIVVI010000019.1, read as the reverse complement.
CGAACTCGTGCGCCGCAACGCCCGGTTGGAGCACCTGTGGGTGGTCGACGACGCCCAGGCCGTGGTGCCGCCCGGGATCGTCCCGGTGCGCAGCTGGAGCCCGGAGTGGTACCGCGCGCTGGCCACCTGCCGGTACCTGGTCGGCAACACCCACTTCCCGGACTTCCTGGAGCGCCGTCCCGGCCAGGTCGTCGTGCAGACCTGGCACGGCTCCCTGCTGAAGCGGATCGCCCACGACGTCGAGAGCCCCTGGCTGGCCGACCGCGGCTATCTGGCGGCGCTCGACCGGGAGACGCCGCAGTGGAGCCTGCTGCTCTCCCCCAGCCCGTTCGCCACCCCGATCCTGCGGCGCGCCTTCCGCTACGCCGGCGAGCTGCTGGAGTCCGGGTACCCGCGCAACGACGTGCTCGCCCGACCGGACCCGCGGACCGTCGCCGCCGTCCGCCGCCGGCTCGGCGTTCCCGAGGGCCGGCGGATCGTGCTGTACGCACCGACCTGGCGCGAGGACCAGCAGCGCGGCGACGGCGAGGGCTTCCGGCTCGACCTGCGGCTGGACCTCGACCACGCCCGGCGCCTGCTCGGGCCGGACCACGTGCTGCTGGTCCGCCCGCACGCGCACGTGCGCGAACCGCTGCCCGGCGCCGGCGACGGCTTCCTGTACGACTGCGGGGACTACCCCGACCCGCAGGAACTGCTGCTGGTCGCGGACGTCCTGGTGACCGACTACTCGTCGATCATGTTCGACTTCGCCATCACCGGCCGTCCGATGTACTTCTTCACCTACGACCTGGAGCACTACCGCGACACCCTGCGCGGCTTCTCCTTCGACTTCGAGGCGAACGCCCCCGGCCCGCTGGTGCCGACCTCGGCCGAACTGCTCGGCGCGCTGCGCGGACTCGCCGACGGCGACGGCGGACCGCCGCCCGACTACGCCGAGCGCTACCGGCGCTTCCGGGCCGAGCACTGCGCCCTGGACGACGGCCGCGCGGCCCGCCGGGTGGTCGACCGGATGCTCGAACTCGGCGGCCGGGGAGGCCGGGCGGCGGGGCTAGGCTGCGCGGCGGGGCCAGGAGACGCCCCGGTTCACCCGAACGGGTAGCTCCGCCAGGGCCGCCAGACCTCGTCCGCGCCGAACCGGGAGAGGCCGAAGCCCTCCACCGGGAAGTCCGCCCGGAAGTCGCGTGCCTGCTCGTACGCCTGGTCCAGCACGTCGTCCGACAGTCCGTGGGCGACCGTCACGTGCGGGTGGTACGGGAAGGCCAGCTCGCGGGCCAGCGGGCCGGAGCGGATGTCCGCCTCCAGCAGCCGGCACTCCTGGGCGCCCTCCTCGACCCGGACGTACACCACCGGGGAGACCGGGCGGAAGGTCCCGCTGCCGTGCAGCAGCATCCGGAACGGGCGGTGCGCGGCCGCCACCGCCGCCAGGTGCTCCTCGATCTTCGGCAGCGCCTCGGCGGGCACCTCGGTCGGCGGCAGCAGGGTGACGTGGGTGGGTATCGACCGGGCCAGCGGATCGCCGTGCCCGGCCCGGGCGTCCTGGACCGCCGTGCCGTACGGGTCCGGGACGCTCACGGACACGCCGATGGTGACGACCTCGGGGAGGTCGCCACCACCGGGCAGGTGCGTGAGGGGAGTCACCGCTTGGCGGCCGGAAGGAAGCCGATCCGGTCGTACACCGTCTCCAGCGTCACCGACGCCACCGCGCGCGCCTTCTCGGCGCCGATCGCCAGCACCCGGTCCAGCTCCGCCGGGTCGTCCAGGAACACCCGGGTGCGCTCCTGGAAGGGGGTGACCCACTCGGTGAACAGCTCGGCCAGCTCGGTCTTCAGGGCGCCGTACATCTTGCCCTCGAAGTGCTCGACCAGCTGGTCCACCGACCGGCCGCTGAGCGCGGAGTGGATGCGCAGCAGGTTGGAGACGCCCGGCTTCTCCTCCTCGTCGTAGGAGACGACGGTGCCGGTGTCGGTGACGGCGCTCTTGAACTTCTTGGCGCTGACCTTCGACTCGTCCAGCAGGCTGACCAGGCCCTTGGCCGAGGAGGCCGACTTGCTCATCTTGATGCCCGGGTCCTGGAGGTCCATGATCTTCGCCGTCTCCTTGAGGATGTACGGCTTCGGGATCGTGAACGTGGGGGCGTAGCGCGAGTTGAACCGCTCGGCGATGTCGCGGGTGATCTCCACGTGCTGGCGCTGGTCCTCGCCGACCGGGACGGCGTCCGCCTGGTAGAGCAGGATGTCCGCGATCTGGAGGATCGGGTAGGTGAACAGGCCGACCGTGGTGCCCTCGGAGCCGTACCGGGAGGACTTGTCCTTGAACTGGGTCATCCGCGAGGCCTCGCCGAAGCCGGTGAGGCAGTTCATCACCCAGGCGAGCTGGGCGTGCTCGGGCACGTGCGACTGGACGAAGAGCGTGCAGTGGTCCGGGTCCAGGCCCGCGCCGAGCAGCTGGGCGGCGGAGATCCGGGTGTTCTCGCGCAGCGTCGCCGGGTCCTGCGGCACCGTGATCGCGTGCAGGTCGACGACCATGTAGAAGGCGTCGTTCTCCTTCTGCAGGTCGACCCACTGGCGCACCGCGCCCAGGTAGTTGCCGAGGTGGAACGAGCCGGAAGTGGGCTGGATGCCGGAGAGCACCCGGGGACGGTCCTTGGCCGGACCGGTGACCGCTGCGTTGACCATGCGCGCCATTGTTCCAGTTCCACCGCTCGCTCAGGAAACCTCCGCCCCCGGAGGTTCGGCCAGTGTGACCGCACTCACCCCGACCCGGGCGATCCGCCGGCCCTCGACCTTGGCCACCGTCAGCAGCACCCCGCCGCCGCCCTCGACCGGAACGCGCACCTGGTCGCCGTCCCGGGGCAGCCGGCCGAGCGCGGCGACCAGGCAGCCCGCCACCGTCTCGTACGGACCCTCGGGCAGGGTGACGCCGGTCTCCTCGGCGAAGTCGCCGAGGTTGAGCAGGCCGTCCAGCTCGACGCCGCCGCCGGCCAGCCGGCGGGTGGGGGCGGCCTCCGGGCGGTCGTACTCGTCCCGGATCTCGCCGATCACCTCCTCGACCAGGTCCTCCAGGGTGACGATCCCGGCGGTGCCGCCGTACTCGTCCACCACGATGGCCAGGTGGTGGCCCTCCCGGCGCATCTCGCCCATCGCCTCCAGCACCAGCTTGGTGCCGGGCAGCAGCTTGACCGGGCGGGCCAGGTCGCGGACCTTGACGGCCTGCTCGCCGCGCGCGCCGTACAGGTCGCGGACATGGACGAAGCCGACCACCGCGTCGGCGCTGCCCTCGACCACCGGGTAGCGCGAGTGCGGGGAGGTGTCGGCCTGGTGCCGCACGGCGGCCAGCGGGCGCTCGGCGTCCAGGAACGTCACCTCGGTGCGCGGGACCATCACCTCGCGCAGCTGACGCTCTCCGGCGGAGAACACATCGGCGATCAACGCCCGTTCGTCGCTTCCGAGTTCGGTGTTGGCGGCGACCAGGCCGCGCAGTTCCTCGGAGCTCATCGAGCCGCGGCCCGCCGCCGGGTCGCCGCCGAGCAACCGGACCATCAGGTTGGTGGAGTGGCCGAGCAGCCAGATCACCGGCCGCAGCACCACCGACATCACGTCCACCACCGGGGCGGCGATGACCGAGATGGACGCGGCGCGCTGCAGGCCGATCCGCTTGGGGGTCAGCTCGCCCAGCACCAGCGAGGCGTAGCTGATCACCAGGGTGAGGCCGACCAGGGCCACCGCGTCGGCCACGCCCGCGGACAGCCCGGCCCGGACGAACAGCGGTGCGACCTTGCCGGACAGGGTGTCCGCGCCGAAGGCGGCCGACAGGAAGCCCATGCAGGTCACCCCGACCTGGACGGCGGCCAGGAAGCGGTTGGGGTCGGCCGCCAGGTGCGCGGCCCGCGCCGCGCGCCGCGTGCCGAGCCCCTCCAGCGTCCGGATCTGGCCCTCGCGCAGCGAGATCAGCGAGATCTCGGCGACGTTGAACAACCCGCCCAGCAGGATGAAGACGAGGACGAGCGCGGCGTCCCCGAGTGTTTCGTTCACAGCGGGCCAGTGTAGGACCGCCGCTGCCGCGAGGACCCGAACACGACGGCGGCCCGCCGCTTCCGGGAGGGAAGCGGCGGGCCGCCGGCGGAACCGTGCGGGGCGGGCTCAGATGAGACCCAGCTCCTGGACCGCGTCGCGCTCCTCGGTCAGCTCCTTGACCGAGGCGTCGATGCGGGCCCGCGAGAAGTCGGAGATCTCCAGGCCCTGGACGATCTCGAACTTGCCGTCCTTGGTGGTGACGGGGAAGGAGGAGATCAGGCCCTCCGGAACGCCGTAGGAGCCGTCGGAGACGACACCCATGGAGGTCCAGTCGCCCTCGGCGGTGCCGTTGACCCAGGTGTGGACGTGGTCGATGGCGGCGTTGGCGGCCGAGGCGGCCGAGGAGGCGCCGCGGGCGTCGATGATGGCGGCACCGCGCTTGGCGACGGTCGGGATGAACTCGCCCTCCAGCCAGGCCAGGTCGCTGCCGACGGCCTCGAAGGCCGGCTTGCCGGCGATCTCGGCCTGGAAGATGTCCGGGTACTGGGTCGCGGAGTGGTTGCCCCAGATGGTGACGCGCTTGATGTCGGAGACCAGGGCGCCGGTCCTGGAGGACAGCTGGCCGACGGCGCGGTTGTGGTCCAGGCGGGTCATCGCGGTGAAGCGCTCGGCCGGGACGTCCGGGGCGTTGCGCTGGGCGATCAGGGCGTTGGTGTTGGCCGGGTTGCCGACGACCAGGACCTTGATGTCGTCCGCGGCGTTGTCGTTGATGGCCTTGCCCTGCGGGCCGAAGATGCCGCCGTTGGCCGACAGCAGGTCGCCGCGCTCCATGCCCGCGGTGCGCGGACGGGCGCCGACCAGCAGCGCGACGTTGGCGCCGTCGAAGGCCACGTTCGGCTGGTCCGTGATCGTGATGTCGCGCAGCAGCGGGAAGGCGCAGTCGACGAGCTCCATGGCGGTGCCCTCGGCGGCCTTGAGGCCCTGCGGGATCTCCAGGAGGCGCAGGTTCACCGGCACGTCGGCACCGAGCAGGTGGCCCGAGGCGATGCGGAAGAGCAGCGCGTAGCCGATCTGGCCGGCTGCTCCGGTGATGGTGACGTTGACGGGGGTGCGGGTCATTTCTACCTTCTCCAGCAAATCGCCAGGCGCCCCAGGCACACCGGCACTGGAGCCAGGATGATCTCTCTCGACGTCGAGAGACCGGCGTCAGGTTATCGCAAAGGGAAGCGTATGCCCGGTGTCCCGGCGTGGCTGATGCGTCACAGAAGCAAGGCGGCCCCCGCCCGGGCCCTGGATTTCCACGGGACCGGGCGGGGGCCGTCGCAGGCCCTGCGGATCAGTGCCTGGGCCGGCCCATCAGCTGGCCGATGTTGTCGAGCAGCGGGATCTGCAGCCACGGGTTCGGCTGCGCCACCAGGGTCAGCAGCACGATCGAGATGCCCAGGAAGCTCAGCACGATCACGTCGGTGAAGCGGCTGCGCACCGCCAGCATCCCGACCTCGGGCAGCACCAGCCGCAGCACCGCGCCGAGCAGCACGCCGCAGCCGAGGATCAGCAGCCCGTACTTGAACCCGTCCTTGAAGTCGGCGAACCAGGTGACCGCGAGGCCGGCGCCGACGACCAGCAGGACCAGCGTGATCGGCCACTGCCGCACCGGCAGGGCGTGCTCGCGTCCGAGGGCCGCGGAGGCGCCCTCGGGCGGCAGGGTGCCGGTCGTCCTGACCGGCCTGCGGCGGGACCGTGCCGGTCGCGGTTCAGTCATGCTCGCCGTCCCTGGGGTGTCAGATGCCGGCGCGGCGCTCGGCCGCCTCGACGATGTTGTTGAGCAGCATCGCGCGGGTCATCGGGCCCACGCCGCCGGGGTTCGGGGAGATCCAGCCGGCCACCTCGGCCACACCCGGGTGCACGTCGCCGACGATCTTGCCCTCGCTGCGGCTGACGCCCACGTCCAGCACCGCCGCGCCCGGCTTGACGTCCTCCGGCTTGACCAGGTGCGGCACGCCGGCGGCGGCCACGATGATGTCGGCCTTGCGCAGGTGGGCGCCGAGGTCCCGGGTGCCGGTGTGGCACAGGGTGACGGTGGCGTTCTCGCTGCGGCGGGTCAGCAGCAGGCCGATCGAGCGGCCGACGGTGATGCCGCGGCCGACCACGACCACCTCGGCGCCGTTGATCTCGACGTCGTGGCGGCGCAGCAGCTCGACGATGCCGAGCGGGGTGCACGGCAGCGGGCCCTCGATGCCCAGGGCGAGCCGGCCGAGCGAGGTCGGGTGCAGGCCGTCGGCGTCCTTGTCCGGGTCCATCAGCTCCAGGACCGGGTTCTGGTCCAGGCCCTTGGGCAGCGGCAGCTGGACGATGTAGCCGGTGCAGGACGGGTCGGCGTTGAGCTCGCGGACGACGTTCTCGACGTCCTCCTGGGTGGCGGTGGCGGGCAGCTCGCGCTGGATCGAGGCGATGCCGACCTCGGCGCAGTCCTTGTGCTTGCCGTTCACGTACCAGCGGCTGCCCGGGTCGTCGCCGACCAGGACGGTGCCGAGGCCGGGCGTGACGCCCTTCGCCTTGAGGACCGCCACGCGGGCGGCGAGTTCGGACTTGATCGCGGCGGCGGTGGCCTTGCCATCGAGAATCTGGGCAGTCATGACCCCATTCTCCCGGATCGCCGGGGGTCTCCGTACCGAGGGCGTCCGACCGCTGCCGACACGCTCGCGGGCGCGGTTGCGGGCGCGGTCCCGGGCGCGGCTCCGGGCGCGACTCCGGCCCGCTCCCGGGCCCGCTTCCGGGGTGGACGAACGGGTGAACGGACGGGTACGAAGGTCCGACGCACGTTGCGGTTGCGCCACAGTCTTGACGCGGCACGCGGAACCGGCTGGACAGGGCGCCGCCGTCCGGATGACGATAAGCGCGCATTCCCGCCGCGATACCGGCCCGGTGACGGGCCGACGGACCCCGCGGCGGGGCGTACCCGGGGGAAAGAGCCAGTGAGCCGACCACAGCAGAACGAGCAGTCCGACCGCGGGGGCACCGTTCCGCCCGCGCCGTACCCGTCGGCCGCCTCGCACCCCTGACGCTCACCACGCTGCGAGCCGCGGCGCCCGTCACCGCCGCCGGGCCGTTCCCCGCTCCGCCGACGTCCCCCTCGGCCGGTGACCCGACTCACCGACCGGGACCGTCGGCGTCCCGTCCCCGCGTCCCCGTAACTGCCCGGAGGCATCCATGACGTACCCGCCCGACCCGAACAACCCGTACGGCCAGCCGCCGGCCGCCCCGGGCTACGGCTACCCGCAGCAGGCCCCGCCGCAGGCCGCCCCGGGCTACGGCTACCCGCAGCAGGCCCCGGCCTACGGGTATGCGCCGATGGTCCCGCCGTCCATGCCGGGCCTGATGACCACGGCCCGGGTACTGCTGTTCATCGTCGGCGGCGTCCAGACGCTCGCCGCGATCTCCTACGTGATCATCGGGGCGGCGGCCAAGGACGTCACCAACGCCGCCAGCCGGACCACCAGCGACGACAACCCGTTCACCGCGCTGGGCGACGCCGCCGCCGGTGTCCTGCTCGTCGTCGGCGTGCTGTTCGGGCTGTTCGCCGCGCTCTCCATCACGCTCGGCGTGAAGTTCGGCAAGGGCGGCAACGCCGTCCGCGTCACCACCATCGTGTACGGCTCGCTGGGTGCCCTGGTCGGCCTGCTGATCCTGCTCGGCGCCATCTCCGGCGGCACCGCGGTCGGCCTGGTGATGGCCCTGCTCTGGCTGGCGATCAGCATCATCTGGATCACCGCCATGTGCGTCCAGGACGGCGTCAACTGGTTCAACCGGCCGCGTTACTGACCGGCCCGCACGACCAGCGCAGAGCGGCCCGGCTCCCTCCTCGGAGGGGGCCGGGCCGCTCTGTCGTGCCGTCACACCGTCACGCCGCCGGCGGGGCCGGTGGAATCGGCGGGATCAGTGGAAGAAGTGCCGCGCGCCGGTGAAGTACATGGTCACGCCGGCCTCGGCGGCCGCCGCGACGACCTCCTCGTCCCGGATCGAGCCGCCGGGCTGGACGATCGCCCTGACACCGGCCGCGATCAGGATCGCCGGGCCGTCCGCGAACGGGAAGAAGGCGTCCGAGGCCGCGTAGGCGCCCTTGGCGCGCTCGCCGGCCCGCTCGACCGCGAGCTTGCAGGAGTCCACCCGGTTGACCTGGCCCATGCCGACGCCGACCGAGGCGCCGTCCTTGGCCAGCAGGATCGCGTTGGACTTGACGGCCCGACAGGCGCGCCAGGCGAAGGCCAGCTCGGCCAGCTCGTCGGCGGCCAGCGCCTCACCGCTGGCGAGGGTCCAGTTCGCCGGGTCGTCGCCCTCGGCGTGCACCCGGTCGGCGTCCTGGAGCAGCACGCCGCCGGAGATCGGGCGCACCTCCTGGCGGTTGGCCGGGGCCTCGGGGGCGAGCAGCACCCGCAGGTTCTTCTTGCGGGTGAGCACCTCCAGGGCGCCCTCCTCGTAGCCGGGGGCCACCACGACCTCGGTGAAGATCGGGGCGATCTGCTCGGCCAGCGCGACGGTGACCGGGCGGTTGACGGCGATCACGCCGCCGTACGCGGAGACCGGGTCGCACTCGTGCGCCTTGCGGTGCGCCTCGGCGACGTCGGCGCCGGTCCCGATGCCGCACGGGTTGGCGTGCTTGATGATCGCGACGGCCGGCTCGGCGTGGTCGTAGGCGGCGCGGCGGGCGGCGTCGGTGTCGACGTAGTTGTTGTACGACATCTCCTTGCCGTGCAGCTGCTGCGCGCCGGCCAGGCCTCCCGTGCCGTCGCTGTAGAGCGCGGCGCCCTGGTGCGGGTTCTCGCCGTAGCGCAGCACGTTCTGCCGCTCCCAGGTCGAGCCGAGGAACTCGGGGAAGCGCTCGTCGCTGGGCGCGTAGCCGTCCTCGAACCAGGAGGCGACGGCCACGTCGTAGGCGGCGGTGTGGGCGAACGCGGCACCGGCCAGGCGCTTGCGGGTGGCCAGGTCGAAGCCGCCCTCCTGCGCCGCCTTCAGCACGTCGCCGTAGCGGGCCGGGTCGACCACCACGGCCACCGAGGGGTGGTTCTTGGCGGCGGCGCGGACCATGCTCGGGCCGCCGATGTCGATCTGCTCGACGCACTCGTCCGGGGTGGCGCCGGAGGCGACGGTGGCCTTGAACGGGTAGAGGTTCACCACGACCAGGTCGAAGGGCTCGACGCCGAGCTCGGCCAGCTGGGCGCGGTGCGACTCCAGCCGCAGGTCGGCCAGCACGCCGGCGTGCACCCGGGGGTGCAGCGTCTTCACGCGCCCGTCCAGGCACTCCGGGAAGCCGGTCAGCTCGGAGACCTCGGTCACCGGGACACCGGCGGCGGCGATCCGGCCGGCGGTGGAGCCGGTGGAGACGATGGCGACCCCGGCGGCGTGCAGGCCCTGGGCCAGCTCCTCCAGACCGGTCTTGTCGTACACGCTGATCAGCGCGCGACGGATCGGACGGACGTTCTCCGAAACGGGCGTGGTGGAGCTGGCACTCATGCCGGAATCCATACCTTTCGGTCCTCGATGCGGTGACCTTCGCGGGCCAGCCGGCCCACGACGTCGACGAGCAACTGGCGCTCGACAGTCTTGATGCGCTCGTGCAGCGCTTCGCCGCCATCGGCGTGGTCGGCGTCGACGACCTCGACGACGCCCTGCGCGATGATCGGCCCGGTGTCCACGCCGGAGTCGACCAGGTGGACGGTGCAGCCGGTGACCTTCACGCCGTACGCGAGCGCGTCGGTGACGCCGTGGGCGCCGGGGAAGGAGGGCAGCAGTGCGGGGTGGGTGTTGACGGTCCGCCCGGCGAAGGCGGCGATGAACTCGGGGCCGAGGATCTTCATGAAACCGGCCGTGACCACCAGGTCCGGCTGGTACTCGGCGACGGAGGCGGTCAGCGCGCGGTCCCAGGCGGCCCGGTCCGGGTGGTCCTTCACCCGGTGGACGAAGGTCGGCAGGCCCGCCTTCCCGGCGCGCTCCAGGCCCGCGATCCCGTCCCGGTCCGCGCCGACGGCGAGGATCTCGGCGCCGTAGGCCGGGTCGGCGACGGCGTCGATCAGCGCCTGCAGGTTGGTGCCGGAGCCGGAGACCAGCACCACCAGGCGGGCCGGTCCGGGCGTACGGGGCGGGAAGTGCTGGGCGGGGGCGGCGGCCACTGCGCGTCTCTCCGTAGGTCGGGCGCCGTCCGCTGGTACGTCCACCGGTGGTGGGGCCACTACGAACGGCAGGTCGAGCGAGGGGGAACTCCAGGGAAATCCGCCGCGACGCGGGCCCCGGGGAACCTCTGTGGGCTGCTGACCGTCACCACGATAACGGCTGGTCGGAGGGCCTCCGCACCCTCCCGGCGGCGCTACGCGCGTAGTTGAGACGGGGATCTCCTCCGGCCCACCGCACCGGCCCCGGCGTCCCCGCCCGCCCCGCGGCACCGGGCCGCCGATGGCCCGACGGACGACTGCGGGATCATTGGGGGCGCGGGAGACCGCTCCGACGCGAGAACCTCCGAACGAGCCCCGACCGAGAAGGAATGGCTGAACCCATGAGCAGCGGCGACGACACCGGCGAGCGCAACCCCTTCGCGCCGCCGCCGGCGGATGCCCCGGACCAGCCGTGGCAGCCGCGCAGCCCCTGGGCCGGCGGGGGTCACGGCTCCGACGGCCAAGCGGGCCCCACCGGAC
>NZ_JBIVVI010000018.1:0-19549 GCF_044757675.1 Kitasatospora sp. NPDC091257 | reverse complement strand
TACGAGGACTTCGCCGCCGAACTCGGCGCCGACCCCGCCGACCTCGCCCTCGCCTGGCTCCTCTCCCGCCCCGGCGTCCCGGCCCACGAACTCCGTGACCGCCGTGTCGAGTTGGTCGACCTGCGGCCCGCCGCCGAGGTCCGGCACCTCACCGAACGCATCGACGAGGCCCCCGACCCGGCCGCCGCACTGGAAGCCCTCGCGCTGCGCCTGGCGGCCGAGGCGCCGCCCGAGGACCCGCTCATCCGCGCGGTGGCCGCCTCGCTCGCAGCCGGGCGGTCCGTCGCCGCGACGGCCGGGACGGTCGGCCTCGGCGCGCGCCAACTTCACCGCCGCTCCCTGACCGCCTTCGGCTACGGCCCCAAGACCCTCGCCCGGATCCTGCGCATGCAACGCGCCCTGGCCCTCGCCCGCGCCGGCGTCCCACTGGCCGACACGGCCGCCCGGGCCGGCTACGCGGACCAGGCCCACCTGTCCCGCGACGTACGGGAGTTGACGGGCATGCCGGTGACCGCGCTACTGCTCCCCTAGCCTCCTTCCCCTACAGCGGCGCGAGCAGATCCACCCCGTTGCCGTCCGGGTCGTGCACCACGGCGTACCGCTGCCCCCAGAAGGCGTCCCAGGGCTTCAGCTCCCCGTGGTACCCGGCGCCGGTCAACTCCTCGTACACCGCGTCCACCTGCGCGGGACTCGCGCAGCGGAACGCCAGCGCGGTGCGCGTGCCGCCGCTCGGCGGCTGCCACGCGGGATGGAACGACCGGATGGTGGCCTCGGCGTCGAGCACCAGCAGCGGCCCTCCCGGCAACGTGCCCTCGACGTGCGGCTCCCCCTCGACCCCTGCCGGAAACTCCACCCCCAACCTCCGGTAGAAGGCGACCGAGGCGGCCATGTCCGAAACGGCCAGCCCGACGAAGGCGAACTGCGGTGCAGATGTGCTGTTCATGCCTGCCACGCTAGACACCCCCACGCACCCGGTCTTGAACGAATCGGACACCCGGGGCCCGCCCGGTCCGCCCGCGCGGGCCGCCCGCGCGGGCCCGCCACGAAGCGGCACCGACACCCCGACGCGCGCGGTCCCCGCGCGGGTCGCGGCGCCGGATCAGAATGGGTCATGCCCACACCGGACTCCTCGGGAACGCCACCCGAGCACCCATCGCCCGGCACGGCCCCCGCCCGGGCCGGAGAACGATGGTGGCCGGTCGTCTCCGCGGTGCTGACCACCGCCCTGCTGCACGTCCTGCTTCCCGAGACCTATCGGGAGAGCCCCCCGTGGGCGCTGCCGGCGGTCCTGCTCGTCCTGCTCGCCGTGCTGGTCGTCGGTGACCCCGGTCGCATCGACCGCCGCCGGCGGTGGCTGCGCGTGGTCACCGACCTGGTGATCGCGTTCGTGACGCTGGCGAACCTGTTCGCCGCCGGGCGGCTGGTGACCGACATCCTGACCGGCAACACGATCTACGCCAACAACGCCACCGGCCTGCTGGCGACCGGCGGTGTGGTCTGGGCGACCAATGTCATCGCGTTCGCGCTCTGGTACTGGGACCTGGACCGGGGCGGGGCGGCCGCACGGGCGTACCGGCCGTTCGCCGACCCCGCGTTCGTCTTCCCGGAGATGCAGTACCCGCACCACGCACCGCCCGACTGGGTGCCGGTCTTCGCGGACTACCTCTCGCTGTCCTTCTGGACGGCCACGGCCTTCAGCCCGACCGACGTCTCCGCGATCCGGAGGTGGGCCAAGGCGCTGATGATGGCCCAAGCCGCCGTCTCACTGGCGGTCGGAGCCCTGGTGATCGCCCGCGCGATCAACATCCTCCAGTAGCCCGCCGTGCCGCCCGCGTCCCAACCAGGAGCCGCAGAAGGGCCCGGGCAACGCGAAAACCCCGCCCCGAGACCGCCGACGGCGCCGGGAACGACGAAGGCCCCGACCGGTGAACCGGTCGGGGCCTTCGTGAAGGCGGAGGATACGAGATTCGAACTCGTGAGGGGTTGCCCCCAACACGCTTTCCAATTCTCCTCGGCTCCGTTCAGCGGGGTCCACACCAGTACTGACCTGGAGCGGTGTGATTGCCCCAGCCTCCTCCGAACGGCTTCGGACGGTGGCGAACGAGACCAGAAGTGAGACCAGCTGCCTCTGTCTTGTCGGTGGGCGTAGGCCTTCGTGTGCGTCGCGGGCTCGTCTGTTCGCGAATTCTGACCGCTCCACCTGGGGCTCTGCCAGAAGGTTCTTCAATTGGTTAGAGGAGGCAGCCCTGCCAGTCGCGGCGGCGCGGTAGTGAGGGCTGCGACGGGACGAGGCTTGGGGCCGGCGGGGTCTCGAACCCCGGCTCCACGCATGGCGCCGTAACGTCGGACGGCGTGCTCTGGAGTCATCGCAAAGAGGCAACGGACAACTCGTCCGGATCGCCCCTTTGCGGGCGGAGTGCGTGCCAAACTCTCCCTCAGAGCAGCGGGATTGCTCCGATCACCCGCCCAGATCACCCAGTTTCAGGCATCGCCATGGGAAGGATTGGCATGATCATGTCGTTTGATTTCGGTCGGGAACTGCGCCGACTGCGAGACGAGGCCGGTCTCACCCTTGGGGGTCTTGCCCAAGAGGTGAACTACAGCAGGAGCCATCTCAGCCGAATCGAGCGTGGCGAAAAGCGGCCCTCCGTCGGCTTGGCCCGGCGGTGCGACGCATTGTTCGGATCAGCTGGACGCTTGCAGGCATTGGTGGTCCCGCACTCGTCCAGCCGTCTCGGACGGATGTCCGGGGCAGGTCGGCTGATGGCACGTCGTGGCTTGCTAGCAGCTGGAGCGGCGTCGCTGATCGGGTTCAGTCCAGTTGATGGTGAACGGATCGACCCGCCGGACGGCGTGTCACTTGTCGGGCCGTTCCGGGCGCAACTCGATCAGATGCGACAGCTTGGCCAGGCCACCGAGCCGTCCGCTCTCCTCGACCTGCTCGAAGCCCAAACCCGTACCGTTGCCAAGGTCGCCGCCAGCAGCGGTCCGCGTGACGGTGCACGACTGTTCGTCCTTGCCGCCCACTTTGCCGACTACACGGGCTGGATGGCACAGGAGGCCGGTGACAACGCGTCCGCCCTCGACTGGACCGCCAAGGCTGTTGGGCTCGCTCAGGCGGGGGGTGACCGTGACCTTGCCTTCTACGCCCTTGTCCGGCGCGCACTCGTCACCTTCTACGACGCCGATGCCGAACAGACCATCGCGCTCGCGAGCCGAGCGCAGGAGAGTCGACTGCCACCGCGGATTCGTGGGTTGGCCGCTCAACGCGAGGCACAGGGACACGCCTTGGCCGGAGACGAGCTGGCCTGCATGCGCAGTCTGGACCGAGCCCGTCAGCTGCTCGACTCTGCCTCGGCACGGGCCGGCACCGGACCGGTGATCGGTACCAGTCACCTGGTCGATCCGGCCGCCATGGTGACTGGGTGGTGCCTGTTCGACCTTGGACGGCCTCGTGAGGCCGCCGAAGTCTTCGACCGGGAGTGCCTGCGCATTTCGCCGCAGGCACTACGAACCCGGGCCAGGTACGGACTGCGGCGGGCACTGGCACACGCCGCGGCCGGCGAGATCGAACACTCTTGTGAAATTGCCGGCGAACTGCTCGATTTGGCCGTAGCTGTGCGTTCGGCCACGGTGACCGCGGACATCCGGCTTCTTGCGAAGGAGTTGGCGCGCTTTCGCACTAACCGATCTGTCCGCAATCTCCAACCTGCGCTGACCAGCGCCCTGCATCCGAGCCGGTCCTGATACCACGGGCCAGCCTGAGATCGAGGGAATCCCGCTTCACCGGATTCCCTCCTGCGTGGCACCTCCTCGTGTGGGAGCCCGATGTGACTGCTCCATTGCTGTACTCGAAAACACCGACCCTCTGGAGGGGAATCCGCCATGCCTGACATTTTCATCAACTACCGCACCGGCGATGAGGAAGGCACCGCCACCCTGATCGAGCGGGAGCTCTCCCGGCGCTTCGGCAGCGAGCGCGTCTTCCGGGCCAGCAAGTCGATCGAAGCAGGCCAGCGTTTCCCGGAGGCCCTGATCACCGCCGTCCGCCGCAGTAGTGTCCTGCTGCCCGTCATCGGATCGCGTTGGGTGGACGCGCGGAGCGCGGACGGGGGCCGGGCACTCGACAATCCCGAGGACTGGACTCGCAGGGAGATCATCGAGGCGTTCGAGTCCGGCGCCCTGATCGTTCCTATCCTGGTTGACCGAGCGCCGAGGCTCCGACGGGCGGAACTACCGTCGGCGTTGGCCGGGCTGGCTGATCACCAGTATCGGCGACTGGACTTGCGCGATGCCGATGCCGACCTCACCCGCATCGCGAACGACCTGGCCGATCTCGTTCCGCAACTGGCTGCTGTCGACCACCAGAATGCCAGCGACGACCAGCGGCGGTCGGCCGAGGATGACGACCCCCGGTACCACGGCGTCCAGATCCGAGCCCATGAGATCCGCAGCCGCCAACGCGGCGGCATCGGCAACCTCGCCGGAGGATTCTCCGGCACCTTCATCAGTGAGTCGAGCGGACCGGTTCACACAGGAAGCGGAGATCAGCACACAGCTCCGCGGTTCTCCGGGGACGGGATGGGCGTCACCTACATCGCCGGCAAGCACTCCGGCACCCTTCGCACCGACGTCGACAACCGCCGTCGCCCCGAGGGCGGAGCCAGGTGAGCGGCGGGGAAAATACTTGGGTCAGCGAGTCAGCGGGACCACTCCACAGTGGAAGTGGGCCGCAGTACAACTTCTGGCACACCGCTGCCACCTCCGATCGCCTAATCCGGTCGGGCGTGAATCCGTTGGTGATCGCCCACCAGCATCGGCTGCGGCTCAGTCGCTGGTTCGTGCCGCCCGACCACTACGGCACCGCCGTCGAGAGGCTGACCGCCCCCGGTTCCGTCGTCCTGCTGGAGGGCCCAGAAGGTTGTGGTCGACGGACCGCGGCGACCATGCTGCTTCACCAACTCGACCTCCCAGCAGGGAGGTTCGAGGAGCTGTCGGTGGAGCGCGATGAAGGCGGTCTGGACGCCGCTCCGCACGACCGGTTCCTTCTCGACCTGTCCGGAACGCCCGACGACCGGTACCTGGGCGCTCAGCGCGTCCTGACCTCCTACCGAGCAGTGGTCGAACACAGCGGTGCTCGTTTGGTCGTTGTTCTGCCAGCTGGTCTCGATTACCTACTGAAAGCCGAGTTCGCGCCACTCGTCGTACGGGTTGGGAGGCCGTACGGGCCGGCGGTGCTCAGCCGCTACCTCCGAGTGGCCGGCATCGGGTTCGACCCGGAAGAGCTGGACGAACCAGAGCTGAAACAACTCCTGCATGAGTCTCCGATGCGCGAGCTCGCCAGACTCGCTGAGATGATCGGTCGCGCGCGGGACAGCGGCCACTACGGCTCCGAGTTCTCCGCTTGGCGCGCCGAGGCGGTTGCCGCGGTTACCAATTGGGCCGGTGAGGTGGCCAGGCAGGTCAGTACCCATCGCACCGCGCAGGATCGAGCCCTGTTGCTCACCGCCGCCATGCTGAACGGTGCCACCTCCGACGCTGTCTTTCACGGAGCGCTCGGTCTACTGGCCGAACTCCGGCACAGCGGTGACGAGACGCACCGGTTGGCCCAAGCCGATCTTGGCGAACAGCTGACGTCATTACATATCCGGCGTGACCACGACAGCCGGATAGGTTTTGAGCGACTCGCGTACGACAGTGCTGTACGGACTCACTTCTGGGCCAACTTTCCAGACCTACGGGGGAACCTTCGGAACTGGGTTGGCCGGGCCGTCACGCTGCCAGCACTCACGGGTGATGACCGGACGAACCTGGTTGTCCGCTTCGCCGAGCAGTCACTTGCTGCAGGACGCCCTGGCGACCTCTTCACCCTGGCCGAACTGTGGACACGTCCTGGCAGGTCCAGACGGTTGAACACCGAGGCGGCGACCCTCCTTGAACAGGGACTAACCCACGAGCGGTACGGCGCCAAGGTCCGCTCGAAGATCTACGAATGGGCGGTCGGCCCGCGGCTCGGCCCCGATCTCGTCCGCGTGCTGACAGGTGTCTGTCGGCACATCGTTGCCCCAACCCACCC
Source organism: Kitasatospora sp. NPDC091257 (assembly GCF_044757675.1). Taxonomy (NCBI): domain Bacteria; kingdom Bacillati; phylum Actinomycetota; class Actinomycetes; order Kitasatosporales; family Streptomycetaceae; genus Kitasatospora; species Kitasatospora sp. NPDC091257. The sequence continues at coordinate 13,473 of NZ_JBIVVI010000018.1, read as the reverse complement.
CGATCAGGCGGTCGTGCGGCTGCACCACCTTGCGCTCCGTTCTGGTGGTGAAGAGATTGACGCCGCTCGGGCGGAGCTTCTGGAACTGGTCAGGGCGAACCGACGCCTCTACCAGCAGTTGGTCGACCGGGTGCTCGCCCGATTGCGTACCGCTCCGGAACCCAACTTCACATTGCTGCTTGAACTTCTGGAACCCGCTGGGATTCCGTTCCCGCCGCCGTGGCGGACCCTGCGCGCCGGATGGCAGGCGGTGCTCGTGCTACCCGCAGACCGCTGGGCGCCGATCGCGCACGAGTGGCTCACCGCAGTAGACGCCGATGAATGGGCGCGCGCGTTGGACGTCATGCTTCAGGCGGCCGGGGGCCGCCAGTCCGTTCTGAACGACTTCTACCTGATCGCCCGTGACTGGGCCGAGGCCGGGGCTCAGGTGCAGCCCGAGCAGGCGGCCTCCCGTATGGCGACCGCGTACCGGTGTTGGCAAAAGATCGACTTCGAGCAGGGCATCGAGACCCTTGACGGTCGTCCTGGTGCCTCAGAAAAGGAGCACCGATGAAGTTCAAGAGCAAGGCGCTGCCCATCCTGCTCGTCCTCGTCTGCGGGGCGGCACTCGTCCTGGTTGGTCGGTTGTCGGGCTGGCCAGTCTGGTTGGACGTCTTCCTCGCAACGACCGTGGCAGCCGGCCTGGGTCTGTTGGTGATGCGCCATCCTGTCCCGTCTCCCCAGGTGGTTGAGGTACCACCGGAGCCGCTGTACGCCGGTCCGAGCGCTCCCGCGGAACCGCCCTTCCGAGAGACCCGGGTGGAGGGTCTGGCGCTTCCGAGTGCACTACCCGACTACAGCTTCGTGTTCTCCGCCACCGTGCGCTGGCGGGCGACCCACAGCCTTCCCGACTTTGCACACGCCAACTTGGTGAACCTCGCCGTGTCCGCAGTACTGGAGCGGGCGCAGTTCGTCACCAACCACGAACATCCGTACCACTCGGCCGCAGCCAGCTATCGGTTGGCGGGCACGCTGGGCGCGGAGGCCGCGGACGCGTCGGCGCGTGTCACCTCGCTGGCGACCGACGTTTCACTGACCCTGTACCCGGCTGACCGCGACCGTCTTGAGAAGCTGGCAAGACTCCACAAGACGGAGGATGCCTGGGAACAGCACCGGCACTATGAGCGGAACAGGCGGACCTACCTCGGCGAGGAGGTGCTCAAGAGCCCAGGTAGTGCGGTGGTGTGGTGGCTGACACGCCACGAAGACGAGGTTGAAAAGGCAGTGGACATGATTGGCCCGCTCGCCCAGCTTTCCGCCGCCGCCAACAACACCGAGGTCGCCGAGCCGTTCCGGCGCCTCGTGGCAGGCGCTTCGACCCCCGGGCCCGCATTCCCCATGGGCGACCCCGCCTCGCCGGAGCATCCGGCTGAGGACCGCGCTGGAGTGGCGATCCCGCTCGGTCCCAGCGCTCCGCCGGTGGTGGAATCGGACGAGGCCGTTGTCGAACATATTCGCCAGCTGCTGGACGAACTCGGCCTGGAGGAGGGATCTGCCGAGCGCGAGGTGCTCGTGCACCGAATCGCGCGCTCGACCGACGCCGCCGGCCGGGTCGTCGCCGCGGAGCGAATCCGGCAGCACCTGTCGGGTCGATGGTCTGGCAAGGCGTCGCCTGCTGAGGAGACGCAGGGCGAACAGTCGCAGATGCCAGCCCCCTCTCCGGGCTCCGGTGGGACCGTCCAGGAGCAGCGGGCCGAGCGCCAAGGCCACCGAGATCACGGTGGCCAGGTTGATCAGGTACCGATCGCCGACCGAACTGAGAGGCTCAACACCGTGGACGACTACTACAGCATGAATCGCGTGACCTGGGGCGCGTTGTCGCAGCACGAGGTGACCGACGCCTCCATGCTGCCGACAGAGTCTGAAGCTCCCGCCGGACAGGAGCCACCGGAACGCGGCTGGGACACCGATCACTGACGTTTGCTGCGTTCTACAGCCGGTAAATCTGCCGACTGCGACCATGAAGCAACGAAGGCCCGGACCGCTGAGCGGTCCGGGCCTTCTGCCGGCGGAGGATACGAGATTCGAACTCGTGAGGGGTTGCCCCCAACACGCTTTCCAATTCTCCCGAACGCCGTCCGCCGGGGTTAACACCCGTCCTGACCTGCGCCGGAGCGAACCACTGGGCGGCGGCTGAACCCACCTGGACGGGGGTGAATGAGACCAAAACTGAGACCAGCTGGCTCCGCCCACCGGGCCCGACAGCCCCTGCTCACGACGTCTCTGGTCAGCTGGCTCCTGCCGCCTCCGCCAAGAGGCGAGCCCGCTCCTCAGCACGCGGTTCGGCCTTCCAACCGGGCAGGAACCTCGACAGAAGTGGGTTGCTTTCGATCATCTTTTGGGTGGACCGCATGCCTTCGTCGATGACCGCGTCCCACTTCTCCGTGGCGAGCTCGACACGGCAGGGCAAGTCCTTGATGATCTTCTCGTCCACAGTCAGGTAGTTCGATGCACGCCTTTCGCTTCCACGGGCCGTGGGCACGTACGCGTCGGCGCCGGCTTGGTCGGGAAGCAGGGAGATGAGGACCGCGTCCCCGCTCTCGGCGATCCTTCGGGCCACCTTGCTGGCCGCACCGATCTCTGACTTGGAGGGCTCCCGTTCGAGCATCTCGATCAGGGTCCTGCGGATGCTCACCGTCTCCCGGCTGGCCAGCGCAGTCTGCAGGACCTGGTGGAAGGTTGCCGTCATGGATGTCATAGCGGCGATTGTCACGGTGGCTCGCCCGATGCCGTGGGTTTTGGGGCGGTGCTTGGCGGGTGTTCCCCCATACGGCAGACATGCTCATGCCCGCTACTGGGGCTCGTGGACGCAACGGGTTGCGTTCAGTCGAACCGCTAATCCCGAGACCAGGACCTTCTCAACTCCGACGATGCGCCGCAGCCTCAGTCGGTCTGCTCCTCGCCGTCCAGGTGCGCCATCGCGTAGTCGTACTCCTCCGGGTGCCGTGCCAGCCGCGCCATTACCCAGGCGGTACGCGCATCTATCCCAGCCCCGAAATCGGCGGCCAAGTGGCGGGCGCGCCATGTCGTCCGAGGCGCGAGGATCCAGCGCGTGAGCGGGAACCGCACACGGGCGACGCCAGCGGCCAGCTCTCCTGCTGGCCCGAGGCGCTCTTCCCGGGGCTGGCCGGGCTCGCCCGGTACGTGAGTTGTTGGGTCGGCCACACGACGAGTGTTGCGATGCCCCGGCCTCTGCGGTGTCGATCAGGGTGGTGATCACCGGAAAGAGCGGAGAGCGGTTGTTCGTTGACACCGAGCGGAACGTCCTGGGCCCGCACGTGTGCTCAGCGCGCGCTGTGCTGGCGCTCACCGCTCGTAGGACCACGCTTGGCCGGTCTGCCGGTACAGCTCGACAGGGATGGGCTCGACGCCGGCGACCATGCGTGCGGTGTAGAGCAGGCCGTCGAGGTGGTCGATCTCGTGGTGGATCAGGCGGGCGAGTCCGCGCTCGTAGGTGGTGGTGGCCAGCTGGCCGTCCAGGGTGGTGGTTTCCACGGTGATCCGCAGTGGGCGGGGCACCATGCCGCGGACATCGAAGAAGGACAGGCAGCCCTCGAACTGCTCGTCAGCCTCGTCGGAGCGGTCGGTGATCCGCGGGTTCAGCAGGACGATCGCCGGAGCGTCCGGGGCAGCAGGCTGGACGATGGCAGCGGCGCGGCCGATGCCGATCTGCGGTGCGGCGATACCCATGCCCTTGGCGAAAGGGTGGACCTGGCCGATGCGCTCCATGGCGGTGAACAGCTTCTCGATGACCTGCTCGGCGGCCCCGCGCTCGGTGGGCAGGTCGAACGCTCGGGCGGGCTCAGCGAGCACGGGCTCGCCCTTCTGGACGACGCCGAGGTCACGCATCTGCTCGCTGGGCCGCACCTGGATCACCTGAACTCCCCTTGGATCGTGTCGCGTTCGGGTCGGGCCCGGAACCGCCATTCCAGACGGTACCGGGCGTGGAGGGCCGGCGTGGACGTGCTCCAGGAGAAGACGCGCATCCCGTCCTCCTCCCGCCGGATCGGGGCGGTCCGCAGCGGCGCCGCCTCGGCCGTCATGGACGTCTCCATTCCCCACACGGCGGGGTCGAGGTCAGATGGGAAGGCGAGTTCGACTTCCAGGTGCTCGGTGGGCAGACGGACCGCGCGCTGGAACCAGCGGCCCCACTTCTCCTCGCCGACCGAGTAGGCGTACTCGATCCAGACCTCCTCGCCCGGGTAGAGCGGGAAGCGGCCCTGCTCGTTCTCGAACAGCAGCCACACTTCCTTGAACGCGTCGCGGTCGTGCTTGGTCTGCCAGTTCATCGCCTCCCCGCGGCATGTCGCGGTCAGTGCGAGTTCGTCCCAGGTCAGCGGGTGTTCGCGGTAGTGGGCATTGGAGCGCTCGGGCTCGCCGGGGTAGCGGTCAACGCTGATGCGGATCAGGTAGCGGGTGATCGGCTCGCTGCCGGTGTTCCGCAACAGCCGGCGCATCGTCAGCCGGTAGTGGGAGCCGTCGAAGTCCAGGCGGGCGCCGTCGTGGGCCACGATGATCGCTGAGCCCGTCGCGTACGGCTGTTCGGGGCGGCGCGGGGCTGGTGGAGCCGCAGCCGGGGCCGCTCGGTTCTTGGCAGCCTCGTAGTCCAGCCAGCGCTTCCAGACGGCCTTGCCCGCGTTGAGGGTCTCCTCCGAGCGACGCGCGAAGTCCTCGGTCGGCTTGTGCCGGCCGGATTCCACGTGGCTCACGTACGACGGGTCGAAGCCCATCTTGAGGGCGAGCCCCCGCTTGGACAGGCCGCGCACCTCGCGCCAGTACGAGACCTCCGCTGCGAACGCCTCGGCGGCTTGCTCAACGGTCGGGCTGTCGTCGCGCTCGTCCATCAAGGCCCCCGCCCTGGCTGCTGGATGAGATGAATGAACCGTGAGTGATCTCGATTCATCATTCTGTCACGCTCCTGGTCGCCGGTTTCCTTCTTTTGCCAGCCCGGGTCGACACCCGGGCCGAGAGAGGGAGGGCTCAAGTGATGCGCCTGCTGTACCTGCTCAACGTCTCCAACTCCAGCCAGCTGACTGCCGACTCCGGCTACACCTTCGCCGACATGCTCACCCCGGCCCTGGCCGACGCCGGGGTCGAGGTCACCGTGGCCGCTCCCGTCCCGGCCGGCGACGACCGCGCGCAGTTCGTGCGGACCGCCTCGCCGTCGACCAAGTACCGGGCCCGCTTCAACCCGGGCGTGGACGCCCTGGTGCGGCTGTTCCGCCGCCAGCAGCCTGAAGTGGTCGTGGCCAACCAGATCGAGGCCGCCCCCGCGATCCGCGCCGCGCTCCTGGAAGCCGGAGTGGACGCGCGGATCGTCGGCTACTGCCACTACCTGCCGTTCTCCTTCACGGACACCGGCCAGCTGGAGCTGGACCCCGCGATGGACGACGGCGGGCTGGGCCGGAGCGTCCTACTGGCCTTCGCCGCCGGCCTCGCGGCCTGCGACCGCGTCCTGGTCCACTCCGGCACCGCCGCCTCGTGGACCGCCGCTGCCGCCGCCCGCACCGGCGTCGAGCTCACCGAGAAGCTGCACGTGGTCCCCGCCCCCAGGGACGTGCGCCTGGTCCGCGACCTTGCCGAGATCGCCCCGCCGGAGGGCCGGGTGGTCGGCATCTACAACCACCGCCTGTACGCCCATTACGGCACCGCCCGCTTCACCCAGCTCGCCCGCCACCTCGTCGCCGAGGCCCCGGTGCGGCTGACCGTGATGGACCTGTTCGGCACCCGCAGCGCCGAGCGGATCCGCCTGGATCCCAGCCCCGAGCGGAACTTGGAGGAGCTGGCGGCCGTGGACGGCGTCGCCATCGCCTCCGACCGCGGCGACCGCGTCCGCTACCGCAACCTGCTGGCCGGTGCCCACTTCGGCATCGCGCCGTTCCGGCCCGGCTGCCCCTGGTCCATGTCGGTCATCGACTGCCAGGCGATGGGCTTGCCGGTGATCGGCCCGCGCATCGGCTGGCTGGCCGAGCACCTCGACCCGGAGCTGGTGTTCGACACCGACGACCAGGCCGTCCGGATCGCCGAACGCCTCGCCACCGAACCCGAGTTCTACCTGGTGCACGCCAAGCGCGCGCACGCCTCCACCACGGACCTGACGCCCGCTGCGGTGGCCGCACGCTACCTGGAGGCGATCAAGTGACCGGCTTCGACGCGGTCCTGCTCTCCTACGACGAGCCGCTGGCCGACTCCCTGCACACCCGCCTGGCTCGCGTACTGGGCGGAACCGTCAAGCGTCTGCACGGGGTGCGCGGGATGCGCCGCGCCTACCGGCTCACGGCCGAACTCGTCGACACCGACCAGTTCTTCCTTGCCGATGGCGACTTCGCCATCGACCCCGCCTTCCCCGCCAGCGCGGTGGAGCCGCTGGCATCGGGCGTGTCGATGCGGGTCTGGCGGGCCGTCAACCCGGTCAACGGGCTCACCTACGGGTACGGCGGCCTCAAGCTGATCCGCACCAGCGCACTGCAGGAGATGGGCCAGGCCGTCGACGTGCTGGCCGCGCTGCCCGGCCGGGTCGAGTTCAGCCCGCACACAGCCGGGACCACCCTGTTCAACCAGACCCCGTTCCACGCCTGGAAGGCGGGCTTCCGGGAGTGCGCGATGCTCGCGCGCGGCAGCGAGTACGGCATGACCGACGCCTCCGCCCAGGAACGCATCGACGCCTGGACGGCCAGCAAGGACGGCGACTTCGCCGACTACGCGGCAGCCGGGGCCCGCGACGGCCTCGAGTTCGCCCGCACTGCGGCCCGCGACCCCAAGCGCTTCGAGGCGCTCAACGATCCGCCCTGGCTGCACCGGCACTTCATCACGCTGCACGGCGAGCAGGCGGTCGCCGGATGAGCACCCGCTGCGGGCCGCTGGTCCTGATCGAGCCGCAGGCGCACCTCGGCGGCGGGCACCACCAGCGCACGCTGACGGCGCTCGCCGCCGCCCGCCCGGGTGCCGTGGTCATCACCCCGCAGGGGATCGCAGACGGGCCCGGTCCGCTGCTGCGGGCCAGCTCCTGCATTGCTGCCGGACCGGTGGGGCCGGCAGCGAAGGCCCTGCTGGCCGCAGCCCGCGCGGCGGAACGCGTATCGACCGCTGGCAAGCGGGCCTTCCGCTCACGGCACTGGCCGTTGCCGCTCCGCCGACTGCCGCACCAGGTCACCCTGGTCGCGCGCTGCCTGATCGAAGCCGGATGCCTGCGTACCGCCCGCCGCCTTGCCCCTCAGCCAGCGGCTGTGGTGATCCTCAGCGCGAGCGAAGCCCTGCACGGCCTGGCCGCCCTGCTCGGCGGCACCCCGCACCTGCGGTTCATCCACGAGCAGGTCACCACCGAAGACTCGCCCGTCCGGCTGCTGGGTCGGCTCGCCCGGCGGAGCGAGAAGCACGTGGTCGCCCTCTACCCGACCACCGCCGTCCGCGACCGGCTCTCCCCGGCCTTCCCCCACCTCCCAGGGCGGGTGCGGGCGTTCGCGGTCGACGACGGTCGGCCTCTCACCGCCGCCGAGCGCGACGGTGCCCGCGCCGCCTTCACCATCCCCGACTCGGCGACGGCGGTCTGCCTGGTCGGCGGCTGGTGGCCCTACAAGGACATCGCCACCGTCGACGCGGCCCTGGCCCGCCTCACCAAGCCGCTACACGTCCTGGTCTGCGGCACTCCGCTGGACGACGCGGTACTCGAACGCTGGCACCGCCTGCCCCTCGTCCGGGTCCACACCGTGCCCGGCCCGGTCGGCGAGGACGTCCTTCGGCTCGTCTACGCTGCCGCCGATGCCGCCCTGGTGGCACGGCGTCCCGGGACCGGCAAGGAGTCTGGGCTGGTCATGGACGCTGCCCGGCTCGGTGTCCCCCTGGTCGTCTCCGACCACGACCCGGACCTGACCGAGCGGCTGGCCGAACAGCCCTGGGTCCAGCTCTTCCGGGCCGGCGACCCGGGCGCCCTCGCCAAGGCCCTGGACCAGCTGGCGGACGGGCCGACCGCCCGGCCGGGGACGCGGGCCCCTGCGGTGCTGGACATGCTCCCGGCCTCCGAGCAGGCCGCCTACCTCACCGAGACGTACACCGACCTGGTCAAGGAGTACCGATGACGCCCGCTCCCCCCACCCTGGTCGCCGTGATCGGCCCGGTCGAACCGGCCCTGCTGACCGCCTGGACCGCCCACTACCGCGCGCTCGGCGTCGAGCGTTTCCGCCTCGCCTTCCACTTCGCCGAGCACGTCCCCGACGCCTGGCGCCGCCAGCTACTGGACACCGCTGAGAGCCTCGGCCTCCCCACCGGCCAGGTCAGCACCGGAGCGTGGCACGAGCACACCAACACCGAACTGCGCGACGCGCTGCGGGAGCAGGCCGGCCCCGGCTGGCACCTGCTCGCCGACTCCGACGAGTTCCAGACGTACCCGGCCCCACTCGGCGAGATCACCGAGGCAGCCGAAGAGAACGGCTGGGCGGTGGTGGGCGGCTTGATGCTCGACCGCGTGGCCGCTGACGGCCGACTCGCCCTCTGGCGCCCCGAGACCGGACTCGACCGCGCCTTCCCGCTCGGCGGCCACCTCACCCACCGCCTCCTCCAGGGTGACCCCCGCAAGATCGTCCTCGCGCTCTCGGACGTCGTCGTGGCCTCCGGCAACCACCGCGCCCCCGGCCGCAGGCCCGATCCGCAGACGCTCGCGTGCGTCCACCACTTCAAGTGGCGCGCCGGCGTCCTGGACGACCTACGGCGCAGGGTTGACCGCTTCAGCTCCGGCGCCTGGAGCACACCCCCGCCGTCCGGACCGAGGCCACCCGCCTGCTGCAGCACATCGACCGCCACCACGGCCGCATCGACGTCTCCGACCCCCGCCTGGCCTTCCGCCACGTCACCCTCGACCGCCTGCCCGACGACTGGGCCACCGAAGCCGCCCAGATCCACGCCGCCTGGCGCCCGCCCTGTCAGAGCCAGCCCGGCTCCACGATCTCCTCGCCCTCGTCCTGAGGCGCCTCGAACCGCGCGAAGAAGTCGTCCAGAGCCTCAGGGGTCACGATCAGCGCGTTCGCGTCCCCTCGCTGGTTGCGCTCGGCCAGCCTGCGCAGCAGCTCGTCCCGATCGACGGGGAAGTACAGCAGCCGCCACCGGCCGCCGGCCGACTCCACCAGCTCCTTCATCGCTTCGCGGTCCTTGCGCGGCCACAACCCGTGGTCCCACACCACGTCCCGGCCCTCGGAGACCAGTTCGACCAGCCGGGAGTGCAGTTCGGCGACGACCGGGGCCTCTTTCTCGAAGTAGGTGTTCTCCGGATAGTCGACGCCGTACCGGCCGTGCCGCTCGTGGACGACCTCGTCCACCGACAGCCGCACCGCACCCTGCGGCTCCAGCTCCCGCTGGGCGTAGGTCGTCTTCCCCGAACCGGTGAGCCCCACCAGCAGGAACACCACCGGACCACTCTCGGCCACCGACAACTCCCCTCACCACCACCAGCGTTCACCGGCAAGTCTGCCACCACGGCCGTCTCCGAGAACCGCGTTCCGCACCCTCCGCCATCCGAAGGAGTCACACGTGCCCGCCTCCGCCCTCGCCCGCCTGCTGCGGGCCTACGTCCGCCACGCGCCCGGAACAGTCGGCAAGGCCCAGCTCATCGACCGTTTCCTCGACGACCACCTGCGCACCCGTCCCCTCCACACCACAGCCCGGTTGCTCTCGGGTGACCTGGTCACCGTCACCACCAGTGATGTCATCCAGCGCTACCAGTACCTCTTCGGCGAGTGGGAGCCGAACCTGAGCGCCTTCCTGCGCGACCGCCTGCGGCCCGGGGACACCTTCGTCGACGTCGGCGCCCACCGCGGCGCGTTCAGCCTCCTGGCCTCCCACGCAGTCGGACCGACCGGCCGCGTCATCGCCATCGAGCCCACCCCGCAGTTCCACGACGACCTCACCATCGCGGCCACCACCAATCACCGCGCCAACATCCGCACCGTCCGCGCCGCCGCCTCCGACCTCACCGGCACCCTGACCCTGTACTTGGAGGACCCGGCCAACCTCGGCCACACCACCGCCATCCGACCCCGTCACGTCCACACCACCTTCCACGTGCCGGCCGCACCGCTCACCGAACTCCTCGGCCAGGCCGAACTCGACACCGCCCGAGTCATCAAGATCGACGTCGAGGGCGCCGAGGCGGCGGCGGTCAGGGGACTGCTGCCCGCGCTGTCGCACCTGCGCGAGGATGTGGAGCTGGTCGTGGAAGTCACCCCCAAGCTCCTGGCCAAGCAGGGCGAGAGCGCCACCGGCATCATCGACGCCCTGCGCGTGTACGGCTTCCACCCGTACACGCTCACCAACGACTACGACCCGGCTACCTACCCCCAGGCCATGCGCCGACCGCAGCCGCCCGTCCGCTGCACGAAGACCCCGGAGCAGATGACCGACCTGGTCTTCTCCCGCACCGACGCCGACCGCCTCACGCTCGGGCGCTGAGCATCCAGGCCGCCCGAGCTGTGGAGCCAGTCCCAGCCACCCGGCCGGACCACCGAGATCCTCCGGCACTTCAACAAGGAGTGGGCACCGTGACCACCACCAGCGTGATGAACAGCCGAAATGCGGTCAGCGTGATCGTTCACGACAAGGACACCGACGCGGTCGCCGCCGTGCTCTACACCGCCCGCAACTGGTCGCCGCAGCCGGCCTGGACCATCCCCGGTGGCAAGGTCGAGCCCGGTGAAGCCCTGGACGAGGCCGCTGCCCGCGAGCTCAAGGAGGAGACCGGCCTGCTCGTCGACCCGGCCGATCTCGTACTCGTCCACGTCATCCACGTAGAGCAGGGCTTTGACCAGGCCGGGCAGTTCGTCCTCTTCGTCTTCGCCACCGACAGGTGGACCGGCGAACTGACCAACACCGAGCCGGACAAACACCTGGCTGCCCAGTGGGTCGCTGGGGACCGCCTCCCTGAGCCTGCGTTCCCGACAGCTACGCAGGCCCTTGCTACATACCGGGCTGGAGGTCCCTCCTTCTCCCGCTACGGATGGTCGGCCACCACGGCGTGATAGGCGGGCGGGGCGCAAGGGCGGTTGCCAGTGCCGGCACCTCTGCCTGACCGACGCTCTACGGGCGGCCACCCAGCGGGTGCCCGCCCGTAGAGCTGTTGGTCTAGTCCCAGGTGGTGCCGGTGAGCAGGCCGTCGAAGGCGAGTGCCCGCATGGCGGTGTTGTAGTCGTCCCACTCGTCCCACTCGTCTTCGGGGGCAGTGAAGTGCAGGTCGAAGTACGCGCGGGTGAGATCGGGCTCGTGCCACTCGGCCGCGCAGCGGCAGCGGACGAAGACCTGCTGGCGGACGTTGAGGAGAAGCCAATCGCGGCGGGCGCGGCAGTTGGGGCAGGTGATGGGGATACCGCGGGCGTCGAGTTCGCCGGCGTGAGGGACGGCGCGGATGACGGCTCTGTGGTGGCCGTCGTGGTCGGTGCTGGGGTTGGTCAAGTGGTGCCCTTCGGTGTCGGGTGACGGTTGGCAAGCACACAAGACGCACGGCGGCCGGGATGGTTCCCGGCCGCCGAAGAAGACATCGAACCGACATCTGTGCGCACGGGCGTTCCTGCGGCTGGGTGGGCGGGGCACGAGGCATCGGGTGTTTCCGGTCGTGGTCAGCGACGGCGGCTGGAGTCGTTGGCGGCCCTGGTGCCGGTCGGCACGGCGGGTGTTGTGGGCGCGGGCGTCGGGGTGGTGCGGCTGCCGGTGCGGGCGCGTGCGGCCTGGGTGCGCTGGTTGATGCGGTCGCTGGTGGCGCTGCGTAGGCGCCAGAGGAGGACTTCGGCGGGGCGGTCGGCGGTGGTGAGCTCCCGTTGCTGGGCGGCCTCGGCGAGGGCTCGGCGGGGTGGTTGGCCGGAGGATTCGGCCTGGGCGAGCGCGGTGGCCAGGGCGGGCCAGGACGGGTCGGCGAGGATGCGCTGGGCGTGGTCGGGGACGGCGGCGTGGACCTGGGCGGCGAGGCGGTCGGTGGTCTTGGGGGTGGGGGTGCGGCAGGTGAGGTCGGCGATGACCGGCTCGGCCGTCTGCCGGTAGGCGGTTCGCACGTGGACGAGGGACTGCTGGGCGGCGTGGGCTTGCTGCTGGTGGCCTCGGGTCTGGTGCCAGCGGGCAATGGCGATCAGGACGAAGACGGCGGTGGACAGCAGGGCGGCGGCGGTGGCGCCGTCCTCGCCGGAGCCGGCGGTGTGCAGGAGTTGCTTGGCGGCGGTGCGCAGGGCTGCGGCCTGCTGGTGTTCGGCACGGACCTTGGATCGGGTGTCCGAGTGCACCTCGTCCCCGGCCTCGGCGCGCACCGCCTGGAGAAGCTGGAACCCGAGCACCTGGAGCGCTTCTACAAGAAGATGCAGGCCGCCGGCAGCGCCGCCGGTACCGCCCACCAGGCCCACCGCACCATCCGTGTCGCCCTCGGCGAGGCCCTGCGGCGTGACCACCTCACCCGCAACGTGGCCACGATCGCCAAGGCCCCGAAGCTCGAAGAGGAGGAGGTCGAGCCGTTCGAGATCGAGGAGGTCCAGGCGCTCATGGACACGGCGCGCAAGCGCCGCAACTCCGCCCGCTGGATCTTCGCGCTCGCCCTCGGCCTGCGTCAGGGCGAGGTGCTCGGGCTCCAGTGGAAGGACGTCGACTTCACCCGAGGCGTCGCCTGGGTCAAGCGCGGCCGGCTGCGGCCCAAGTACCGGCACGGCTGCGGCGACCGCTGCGGGCGCAAGCCCGGTTTCTGCCCGCAGAAGGAGCCGATCCGGCGCGAGACCAAGGACACCAAGTCCCGAGCCGGGCGACGCGCGGTGCCGCTGCCCGAGCAACTCGTCGTGATCCTCCGGCAGCACAAGGAGGAGCAGGACCGCGAGTGGGCCCTCGCACGCGACCTCTGGACGGACAAGGGCTACGTCTTCACCTCGGAGACCGGCGAGCCGCTCAACCCCAGCACCGACTACCACCACTGGAAGCGGCTCCTGCGCGAGGCCGGCATCCGCGACGGGCGCCTCCATGACGCCCGCCACACCGCCTCGACCGTCCTCCTCCTGCTCGGCGTGCCGGAGCGGATCGTCATGGCGATCATGAGCTGGTCCTCGACCTCGATGGCCCAGCGCTACCAGCACGTCACCGAGCCGATGCTGAACGACGTCGGCAGGAAGATCGGCGAGGCTCTGTGGGGCGACGTCGGATCTGGCCCGGAGGAGCCCGGCGAAGACGCCGCCTGAGGCCCAGAACCCCAACTGAGACCAAAACTGAGACCACGATACGAAGAAGGCCCCGACCGGGAACCCGGTCGGGGCCTTCTTCTGCCTTGCTAGGCAAAGGCGGAGGATACGAGATTCGAACTCGTGAGGGGTTGCCCCCAACACGCTTTCCAAGCGTGCGCCCTAGGCCTCTAGGCGAATCCTCCGTGGGAGAGCTTAGTACATGTTTCGGGGTGGTCGCGACCACCTGTCCCGCAGGCGGAGGGATGGG
>NZ_JBIVVI010000017.1:0-19770 GCF_044757675.1 Kitasatospora sp. NPDC091257 | reverse complement strand
GCGGGGGCGGGGCCGGCTTCAGCGCCGACCCCAACGCGCTGACCACCGCGGGGAACAACTCCGACCAGATCCACGCCCGCCTCAACACCGACGGCCGGGGCGCCGACGAGGCCACCACCAAGGTCTCCACCTCGCTCGCCAACTGGAGCACCGGCAAGGCCGCGGCGGGCGCCGCCGGCACCTGGGACCAGTGCGTCGCCGCGCTCGGCGGCACCATCGGGCAGACCACCCAGGCGCTGCGCGCCACCGCCACCAACTACCGCCAGAACGAGTCGGCCGTCCAGCACGACCTCGGCGCCTGAGAGAAGAGCAGCGATGGTCGACTTCCACGAGCTCAGTACCGCCGACTTCGGCGTCCTGGACACCGCCGCCACCGCCTGGACCACCGTGGCCCAGAAGCTCAAGTCCATGGACGACGACTGGGACAGGACGGTGATCGCCCAGGTCAACTCCGCCTGCTGGACCGGCCCCTCGGCCGACCAGGCCCGCCCCGGCCTGCAGCGCACCAACGAGCAGCTGACCGCCGCCGTCACCGAGGCGAACGCCTTCGCCTCGATCTTCACGGAGGCGTCGACCGAGTTCAAGGCGGCGAAGACCAAACTGGACAAGGCGGTCGCGGAGGCCCGCACGGCCGGGCTGACCGTCACCGACAACGGCACCGTCAGCTGGCCCCCGGCCGACAACGCCACCCGGCACGACTACGAGGCCCTCCGGGACTACCAGAAGGAGTGGGGCGACAAGGCGGAGGCCGCCCGCAAGGCGATCGACGCCGCCGTCGCCGAGGCCGCCGCCGCCGACGAGCGGATCGCCTACGCGCTGCGCGCCGACAGCATGACGGACGGGCAGAAGTCCTTCAACGGCAAGGCCATCGGCGGCGGCCCCGAGGCCGACGGCAAGCGCGCCGCCCAGCTCGCCGCCAAGGGCGGGGACATCACCGAGCCCGAACTCACCGAGCTGAACTCGCTGCTGGCCTCGCACGGCGACGACCCGAAGTTCGCCACCAAGTTCTACCAGGACCTCGGCCCGGACGGCCTGATCAAGTCCTGGAACGGCATGGTCGGCGACCCGGCGCACCCCCGCGACGACAAGTCCCCGCGCTGGAAGGCCTACCAGGACCTCCAGAAGAACCTGGGACTCACCCTCGCCACCGCCACCCGCACCACCAACGAGCCGCACCTGTCGGACGAGTGGTCCGCCGCGCTGCGCAAGGCCGGATCCCAGCCGGTCTGGGACAAGCCCTACCGGGCCTCCGGCCTCGACTACGTGCCGTACGGCTACCAGGTGCTCTCCGGCATCCTGATGAACGGCAACTACGACGCCCACTTCATCAACCCGATCGCCGAGCACGTCACCCAGCTCGACACCCAGGACAGGTACTGGCCGGCCCCGATGCCCGGCTCCAAGATCCAGGGCTTCAACCTGACCGGGGGCGACGAGGCGGGCTCCGGCTTCCGTCCCACCACCGCCGTCCTGGAGGCGCTCGCGCACAGCCCGGAGGCCGCCAACACGTTCTTCACCGAGCAGCCGACCGCGTACAACCAGGACGGCACGGTCAACCAGGGCGGCAAGCCCAAGCCCTCGGACTACTTCGACTACTACGCCCACGACAAGGACTGGATCCCGGACACGACCTCGCGGGACTCCAAGGTGTGGGACGCGAGCAAGCAGGCCGGGCCGGCCGCCTTCGGCCGCGCCCTGGAGGCCGCCACCACCGGCCACCCGTACGACGAGCCCGGCCCCGTCCCGCCGGAGCGGCACACCACCGAGCAGGCCGACCTGATGAAGCGGGTCGTGGACACCTTCGGCCGGCACGGCGACGACGGGGGGCTGGACGACATCAAGGGCGACGGCAAGCTCGCCGCCATGCGGGGCAGCCTCGGGCACATGACCGCCGAGTACATCGGCGACGTGCAGAACGCGCTCGCCCTCACCCACGAGCTGCCGGTCAACGGCTCGCCGGCCAACCTCGGCAAGTCCTCCGTGGAGGGGCTGATGGACGCGCTCGGACGCGATCCGGAGTCCTACGGCGCCGTGGTCAACGCCAACCAGGCGTACACCACCGCCCTCATCCGCGGCCACATGGACGGCGGGCAGACCGACTTCGCCCGGCTCAACGTCGACATCAACAACATCGCCCACGCCGGCGGGATCACCAGCGGCATCCTCAACGAGGCCCGGGTCGACGAGGTGCACTACAAGCACGCCGAGTCCGACAAGGAGTTCAACGAGGCGCTGGAGAAGAACGTCGGCTACGGCAAGGACGCCTTCAGCGCCGTCATCGGCACCGTGACGGACAAGATCCCGCTGGGCGGCGAGGTCGCCGACCAGATCATCGACTCGATCGCCGAGAGCGTGATCGAGGCCAACAAGCAGGACACCACGGCGGCCGGCGACCAGACGGCGCGCGACGAGAACGCGAGTGGACAGAACCAGGCGGTGGGCAGCGTCAAGCAGGCCGTCAAGGACGCCGGCGGCACCTCCGGGATGAGCCGCGAGGACGTCAACCGCCTCGCCGAGAGCGCCGGGATCAACGTGATGAACGGCTACAGCAACGGGGTCGTCAACAACCACGTCAACCACGCGAAGGGCGGCGCGTGAAGGACCTCGCGGCCCGGTGGGGCCGCTTCCTGACGAACCGGTGGGGGTGGCGCCTCGACAGCCGGTGGTGGCTCCCCCGCGTGCTGGTCCTCGCGGTGGCGGGGGCCGGGACCGTCGGCTACCTGGACTGGCGGGGCCACCGCCCCGCCGACCCGCCCGGCCGGGCCGCCCACCTCTGCCGGATGCCCACCGGCGCCGGCACCCCGCTCGCACGGCTGCTGCCCGACGGCGGCCAGGACGTGGAGGAGCGGACGAAGGCCCTCATCGGCCAGGACCCGCAGACCTGTGTCATCCGGGTCGACGGACGCAACGTGATCACCTTCACGTCCGTCCGGCGCCAGGGCGAGCTCGCCCTCACCGCCGAGGGCGCCAAGCACCCGGAGGCGCGCGGCTTCGACATCGCCGGCCTCGGCACTTCGTGGCCGGGCGGCGCGGCCGTGGCCGCGAGCTGCCTGGGCGGGAAGTACACCTCGAACGACTACGTGCAGCTGGAGGTCACCGCCGGGGAGGCCGCCCGCGCCTCCGGCGACGGCGGCCGGGCCGACCTCGAAGAGCTCACCCGGGCCGCGCTGGTGGAGGCGAGGAAGGACCGGTGCTCATGAAGCGTTCCCAGGCGCTGCTCGCCGGCGGAACGGCGCTGCTGCTCGGCGGCGGCCTGCTCGGCTGGCACCTGTACCTCGACCACGGCGCGTACCGGCCACCGGCCGTGTCCCTGTCGCACGGGGAGTGCCGGGGTCTGCTGGACGACCCGGCCGTCGCCGAGCTGCTCGGCCGGGCCCCCCGGGTCTTCGCGGTCACGGAGTACACGTCGGCGACGGCCGAGGTCAAGCCGTCCCTGCACTGCCGGATCTCCGGAGAGGACGGGCGGTCGCTGACCGCCGACGCGGAGTTCGGGGACGTGCGGTCCGGCGGCGACACCCTCGGAGCGGCCGCCTTCGGCTGCTCGGTGAACGGCCGGACCGAGGCCTACCGGGCCGTCCTCAGGATCACCGTGAAGGACGGCGGGCACCTTCCCGACGGACCCGGCCGGAAGCGGATGGGAGAACTGGCGGGCGGCTTCGCCGAGCGGGCCGCCGAACGGCAGCTCGGCTGCGCGGGCGGCGCCGAACGGCTCGAAGTGATGTGAGCCGGCCGGCGCCGCTCCCGGCGCCCGTCAGCTGTGGGCCCGCTCCCACAGCTCGGTGACCTTGCCGGAGGCGTCGATCGCCACCTTGTAGTCACCGGCCGAGCAGGGGTACGAGCCCTTCTCGTTGTGCGGCGCGGCGAGGCACTCGTTGACGTGCTTCACCAGGTCGGCCAGGTTGACGTCCTTCGGCGGGGCCAGCACCGAGCTCAGGTGGCCCTTGGCGGTGGGCGCGAACGGGGCGCTCTTGTCCGCGCCGACCGGCTCGAAGACGACGTCGTTCACGCCGCAGGCGTCCTTGGTGTCCTTGT
The DNA here is from genome assembly GCF_044757675.1 of Kitasatospora sp. NPDC091257. Classification (NCBI taxonomy): domain Bacteria; kingdom Bacillati; phylum Actinomycetota; class Actinomycetes; order Kitasatosporales; family Streptomycetaceae; genus Kitasatospora; species Kitasatospora sp. NPDC091257. The sequence continues at coordinate 15,738 of NZ_JBIVVI010000017.1, read as the reverse complement.
AGACCAGGGTCGTCGCGCTGGTGCCCTTCGCCGGGTAGACCCACTTCTGCCCGGCGGGCAGCGGCCCGTGGGTGCAGAAGCCCTCCGGCTCGCCGTCGGCGGACGGCGTGCCCGTCGCGGCGGGCTTGCCGGTCCCCGCGGGCCTGCCGCTCGGCGCCTGGCTCGCGGCGCCGGCCGGGGCGGCGGTGGGCGCGGCGGAGGCGGCGGTGGTCGCCCCGCCTCCCGCGCCCTGGTCCGCGCTGTCGTCGGGGCCGCAGGCGGCCAGGCCGAACGCCGCGGCGGCGACCAGGGCGGTGGCGAGAAGTCTCCTGGAACCGGAGCTGGAAGAAGGCATGACGAAGGAACCCCCGTGGTGACGCATGATCAGTTCGGTATGCGGCCGACAGACTAGCGCCCCGGGCCGACGCCCGCCCCGCCGACGGGGCTCAGCCCAGCCGGGCGAGGCCCTCGGTGGCGATCTCCTCGAAGACGGCGAGGTCGTTCTCGAAGATCGAGTCGGGGATCGGCCAGTGGATCACCAGCTCGGTGACGCCCAGCTCCCGGTAGGTGCCCGCCCAGTCGACGAAGGCCTCCACCGACTGCAGCGGCTTCTCCGCGGTCGAGCCCTGGAGCAGCACCTTCTCCAGCGTCGCGACGTCCCGGCCCCGCTCCTCGCAGGCGGCCGTCAGCTTCTCGATCTGCCGCGCGATCACGCCGGGCGCCTGCTCGACGGGCACGTCCGCCGGGCCCTTCGGGTCGCCGTACGTCACCCAGCCCTGCCCGTGCTCGGCGGCCAGCCGCAGCCCGCGCGGGCCGGTCGCCGCCACGTAGAACGGCAGCCGCGGCCTCTGCACGCAGCCGGGGATGTTCCGCGCCTCGACCGCCGAGTAGTACGTGCCCTCGCGCGTGGTGGCGTCGCTGCGCAGCAGCTCGTCCAGCAGCGGCACGAACTCCCCCAGCCGGTCCGCCCGCTCCCGCGGCGACCACGCCTCCTGCCCCAGCGCCGTCGCGTCGAAGCCCGTCCCGCCGGCCCCGATCCCCAACGTGAACCGGCCGCCGGACACGTCGTCCAGCGTGATCAGCTCCTTCGCCAGCGTCACCGGGTGCCGGAAGTTCGGCGAGGTCACCAGGGTGCCCAGGCGCAGCCGCTCGGTGGCGCAGGCCGCCGCCGTCAGCGTCGGCAGCGAGCCGAACCACGGCTCGTCCTGGAAGGACCGCCACGACAGGTGGTCGTAGGTGTACGCGGTGTGGAAGCCGAGGTCCTCGGCCCGCCGCCAGATCTTCTGCCCTTCGCTCCACCGGTGGACGGGGAGGATCACGGTGCTCAGTCGCATACCGGCGACCCTACGGCAGCCGTCAGCGGCCGGGCCTGCTCGTCGGGGCCGCCGTTCGGGCCGGTGCGGACCGGCTCCCTGCCGGATTCAACGCCGCAGCCAGCTCAGCAGGGTCGTCGCCGTGAACACCGCGCCCGACGCCAGACAGACCGCGCGCGGGGTCAGCCACCCCGGGCCTTCCAGGGGCCGGGACTGCGGGACCGGAGCCAGCAGCGCGTCCGCGAAGGCCTGGGCGGTCGCCGGTCGGTCCGCCGGCTCGACGGACATCGCGACCCGTAGCAGCAGGGCGATGTTCGGCGGGAGCTCCGTTCCGGCCGGGAGTGCCGGCAGCGTCGAGGCGGTGGACCGGCCGGTCATCAGGGCTGTGGCGCGTCCGCCCGGGCCGAACGGCTTCTGCCCGGTCAGCAGCTCGTAGGCCACGACGGCCAGCGCGTACACGTCGGCCCTCCCGTCGAACCCGCCGGTCTGGAAGGCCTGTTCCGGTGCCATGTACGCGGGCGTGCCCGTGGTCACCGTCAGCCCGGATGCGTCGGCCAGTTGCTTCGCGCTGCCCAGATCCGCCACCAGCACCGCGGCGGGCGCGGGGCCGGTGGCGAGCAGCAGGTTGGACGGCTTGACGTCGCGGTGCACCACGCCCGCCTCGTGCAGGACCTGGACCGCGTAGCCCGCCTCCGCGGCCAGCCGCAGCGCCTCCTGCGGGTCGCACTGCCCGACCCGGTCCGCCAGGGTGCCGCCGCGTACGTAGTCCATGACGAAGTAGGGACGGTCCTCCTGCACCCCGACGTCGTGCACCCGGACCACCCGCGGGCTGGCGATCCGGCGCAGCAGCCTCGCCTCCGCCAGGAACCGCTCGCGCACATCGGCGTTGGCGGCCCAGTTCTCGGCCAGCACCTTCACCGCGACCTCGGTGTCGAGCTCCGGATCGTAGGCCTTCCAGACCGTGGCGAAGGAGCCGGCTCCGAGCCGCTCCAGAAGGAGGTAACGGCCGAGCTTGCGCATGTGGCAGCATTCTGCCGGAGTCGGGGGGAGTGCGGAACTCCCGTTCGACGGACGGGATGGCCGGGCGGGATGGCCGGGCGGGACGACACGGGGGGATCCGGATGTTCGAGGAAGGCGAGCTGGAACGGCTCGTGGCGGCTGCTCGGGCGGGGGACCCGGGGTCGATGGAGTACCTGCTGGCCAAGCTGCGGCCGGTGGTGCTGCGCCGCTGCTCGCGCTTCCTGCCCCACCACGCCGACGCGGAGGAGGCAGCGCAGGACGCGCTGCTGTCCATCAGCACGCACCTGGGCGAGTACGGCGGCCGCGGCTCCTTCCAGGGCTGGGTGACGGTGATCGCCTCGAACGCCGCCCGGTCCACCTACCGCTCGATGCGCCGGCGCGCCGAGGACAGCCACGCCGACCTCCCCGAGTCCGTCGACCCGCGCACCACCAGCGTCATCGCCGGGACCCGGCTCGACCTGATGGAGGCGCTGGCCGCGCTGGAGCAGCAGCACCCCGTCCTGGTGGAGGCCTTCGTGCTGCGCGACCTGGGCGACCTGACCTACGTCCAGGTGGCCGAGGAGCTGGGCGCCCCGTTGAGTACGGTCAAGGACCGTATCGACCGGGCCCGCCACTTCATGCGCGAGCGCCTGGTCACCGGTCCGTGAACGGCGGTCCCGCGGCGGGCGGCGGCCGCGTCGTCGTCCGGCTCCGGTCCGCCGTCGCCGCCCTGGTGGCGGCCGCCGCGCTCGGGCTGGCGACCGGCCGGTTCGTCCTGCCACCGCCCCCCGGCACCACCGCGCACCCGGCGGCACGGTCGGGTGCCGCGGTCGGCGGGGCGTCCCCGGGCGCGTCCGCTCCCGCGACGCCCGGCGGGTCCGGCCCGACGCCCGCCTCCTCGGCCTCCGGCTCCGCCTCGCCGACCGGTGCGACCGGACCGGTGACGACCGCGAACCTTCTGGAACCCGCGGCGTTCGGCCCGGACATCGGCATCGGGCGGATCCACGTCACCGACCGGTACGGCGACGGGGCTTACGCCAACGCGGCCTGCTCCGGCGAGAAGACCCTCACCCAGACCCTGGGCGGGCATGGTGCCCACTTCCGCGGACTGATGACCAGCCCCCGCACCAGCCCGGACGACCCCACGCGGGCCGCCGACCACGTCGACCAGGTCGCCCGCGAGGTCGCCGCCGAGACCCCGAGCCCTTCCCGGGCGCAGAACTTCGCCGAGCGCCTGCTGCTGGAGGAGGTGCCCTGCCAGGAGGCAACGCCAGGGCACTGGGTCTACGGAAGGACCACGACGCTGCAGCTCGCCCCGGACGTCACCGCGAGCTGGATGGGCTCCTACCAGGGATCCCTCAACACCAGCGGCACAGCGCCCGAGGGCAAGGAGCCCTGCGGCGGCATCGCCGTGCTGCGCAGCGGCAGCCACTACGGGGTGCTGGAGGTCGATGCCTGCCTGGGGACGGCCGCGATGGACCGCGTCGTCAGGACCGCTCTGTCACAGCTGTGAAACAGCCGGTCGGGGGGCCGACTTTCCGTCCTTGGGCGGCATCTCCCCGGTTGTACGAGGACGCAGCAGGCGTCCCGACCAACAGGGGGACCAGATGACCGAGAACCAGGCCGTCCAGCAGAAGTCCGTTCGCCGCAACCGGGTCGCCGCCGCGGCCTGCTTCGCCGCCGCACTGATCACGGTCGGCGTCGTCGGCACCCAGTCGGCCAGCGCCGACGGGGCCGCGCGCAACGCCGCGCACCCCACCGCGGTCGCCGCCCACCCGGTCACCGCCGCCCACCCGGCCGCGGTCGCCGCCGGACTCGGCTCCGCCGACCTCGTCCAGAGCGAGGACTTCCCGCAGGGCCTGAACCCGGTCGGCGCGACCATCGCGCTGACCGGACGCGAGGGGCTGTCCGCGTGCTCCGGCGAGGAGACGATGCGCGACCTGACCAAGGACAAGGCCACCGCGTACGCGTCCGTGACCTGGACCTTCGACACCGACGGCCGACTGTACGAGTCGGCCGCGAGCGCCTCCACCGGGACCGAGGCCGCCACCTGGGAGCAGCAGCTCGTCGCGCTCGTTCAGGACTGCCAGGACGAGCCCGCCGGCCACTGGCACTACGGCGCGGCCCACACCCTGACCGTCACCGGCGGCACCGCCCGCTGGTACCCGGCCTACAACGGCGACGGCACCGTCAGCGGCGGGGTCGCGGTCCTGCGCAGCGGCACCAGGGTCGCCGTCGTCGAGCTCACCGGCCGGCGCACCGACGCCCCGACCTACGTCGAAGGCATCGCCGCCGCGGCACTGAACCGCCTCTCCTCCTGAACGACGGCCCCGCTCCGCCCGCGCCGCCGGGCGGAGCCGGCCCCGAACCACCCGGCACGGCACGTACGACGGCGCGGTCGGGGCCAGGAGCATCCGAGGCTGCGTGCGGACCCCGCGGGTCCCCTTCCACGTCGCCGCCACCGGCCCGCACGGGCCGAGGCCGACGGCCGCCGCGCGGGCGCCCGCGCGGCGGCGCTACGGGTGCGGGCGGGTGCGCTGGGCGGGCAGGGACGGGGCGCAGGTGCGGCGGGCGAGTTCGGCGAGGGTGTGGAAGAGGACGTCGCCGAGCAGGACCGGGTCGCGCGAGGCGTCGGACGCCCGCGGGTCGCGGGTGTCGGGGCGGGCGGTCGGGGGCGGCTGGTCGCGGAGCTGGCGTGTGGGCATGGCTCTTCCTGCCGACGGGGTGGCCGTGGGCAGTCATGCCCGGCGCGGCCGGCCGGGCACCCCGGGGCCGGGGGGATCGGCCGGAAACGGCGTACGAAGGGCTTGATCACGGCGGGGACGGCCGGTGGCCGCGGGGCCGGGCCGGTGACCCTGCCGCGCCGATGGGCGAAGATGGACCGGTGACCGAACCCCGTACCGCGCCCCGCCTCATCGCCACCGACCTGGACGGCACCCTGCTCTGCTCCGGTGGCACCGTCACCGACCGCACCGCCGCGGCGCTGGCGGCGGCCGAGGCGGCCGGGGTGCAGGTGGTGTTCGTGACCGGGCGGCCGCCGCGCTGGATGCAGCAGGTGAGCCCGCACATCGGCGGCCACGGGGTGGCGATCTGCTCGAACGGCGGCGCGGTGGTGGACGTGCGGCGCGGCGAGCTGCTGGAGACCTTCCCGCTGCCGGTGGAGACCACCCTGGCGGTGGTCGAGGCGCTGCGGGCCAAGCTGCCCGGCACCGCGTTCGCCTTCGAGCACCCGGGCGGCTGGGCCCGCGAGCCCGGGTACGCGGTGCCGATGTGGGGCGACGAGCTGGAGCACGAGGTCGGCACGGCGGAGGAGTTGCTGGGGGCCGGTGGGTCGGTCCGGGGCCTGTTCAAGCTGCTGGCCAAGCACCCGGACCTCGATCCGGACAAGTTCCTCGCCGAGGCCAGGGAGGCGGCCGGGCACCTGGCCGAGATCACCCGCTCGGCGGCGATCCCGCTGCTGGAGATCAGCGCGCCCGGCGTCACCAAGGCCAGCACGCTGGCCCGCTGGTGCGCCGGGCGCGGGATCGACCGGAGCGAGGTGGTGGCCTTCGGCGACATGCCGAACGACCTGGAGATGCTGGCCTGGGCCGGCACCGCGTACGCCGTCGCCAACGCGCACCCGCAGGTGCTGGCGGCGGTGCCGCTGCACACCCTGAGCAACGAGCAGGACGGCGTCGCGGCGGTGCTGGAGCGGCTCCTCGGCCGGTAGGACAACGGGAACCGCTCCGGCCGGGAACGGCCGGAGCGGTCGGAACGGTCGCAGCGGTCGCAGCGGTCGCAGCGGTCGAACCGGCCTAGCCGAAGCGGCCGTTGACGTAGTCCGAGGTCCGCTGGTCGCGCGGGCTGCCGAAGATCTGCTCGGTCGGCCCGGCCTCGACGATCCGCCCGGGGGTGTCGTGGGTGGCCAGGAAGAACGCGCAGGTCTGCGAGACGCGCTGGGCCTGCTGCATGTTGTGGGTGACGATCACGATGGTGAGCCGCCCGCGCAGTTCGGCGATCGTCTCCTCGACCCGCCGGGTGGAGGTCGGGTCGAGCGCGGAGCACGGCTCGTCCATCAGCAGGATGTCCGGCGAGACGGCCAACGACCGTGCGATGCACAGGCGTTGCTGCTGGCCGCCGGAGAGCGCCCCGCCCGGGGTGTGCAGCCGGGTGGACACCTCGTCCCAGAGCCCGGCCCGGCGCAGGCTGGTCTCGACCAGGTGCCGGCGCTCGTCCTTGGACACCTTGATCCCGGCCAGCTTGAGCCCGCTGGAGACGTTGTCCTGGATGGACATCGCCGGGAACGGGTTGGGCCGCTGGAACACCATGCCGATCCGGCGCCGCACCTCGGCGGGCCGGCGGCCGGGCCGGTAGACGTCGTCCCCCTCCAGCAGCACCTCGCCGGAGAGGGCGGCGCCGCGCACCATCTCGTGCATCCGGTTGAGGATCCGCAGGTAGGTGGACTTGCCGCAGCCGGACGGGCCGATCAGCGCGGTGACCTCGCCGGCCGGCATCGCCAGCGAGACCCGCTCCAGGACCTTGCGGCTGCCGAACCAGGCGGAGACGTCGCGGGTCTCCAGTCCGGCGAGCGGCTCGTCGTCGGGGTGGCCGTCCGCGTACCGCCGGTCGGCGTACGGGGCGGGGGCGACCGGGGGGAGGGTGATGGTGTCGGCGACCGGGTCGGCCGGTGAGGGGGCCGCCGGCGGGGTTTCGGTCAGTGGTGCGTCGGTCATCGGAACGGTCCTCCGGGCGCGCGTCAGTAGAGGTTGGGCAGCAGGGCGGCGGCGTTCTCGTAGACCGCCCAGAGCAGCGCGCCGACCACCGGCGCGAGGCTCAGGTACGCGGCCGAGCGCCGCCAGTACCGGGCCAGCAGCAGGGCGCCGGCCACCGCGCCGAGCAGGCCGAGCGACCACAGCTGGAGCGTGGCCAGCGCGCCCTTGTCCGCGGCCAGTGCCTTGTCGTACGGGACGGTCGCGGGCCGGCCGCCGGGGTTCTGCTGCGGGTCGCCGTCCAGCCGGGCGCCGATCAGCACGGTGGAGCCGGGGATCCAGTCGGAGTCGCCGGTGACCAGCACCATCCGGTTGCGGGCCTGGTCGACGATCGGGTGGTCGCCGTCGCCGTACACGTTGACGGTGTAGGTGAACGTGCCCTGGCCGGTGGTGGCTTCGATCTTGTCGCCGACCCGCAGCCTGGACAGCTCGGCGAACGGCGCGCCGAAGGTGGCGCCGCGGCCGAAGACCACGGCGACCCCGCGCTGGCCGGGCAGCGCGGTGTCCCGGCGGTGGCCGGGGCCGCGCATCAGGTCCCGGCCGGTGGTGCCCTCGACCACCACGGCCCGGTGCAGGCCGATCGCCGGGATGTCCAGCAGTGCCACCGGGTCGCCGTCGGCGGCCGCGCCGGTCGGGGCGACCGCCCGGGCCAGCTGGTCGCGGAAGGTCTTGTACGCGGTGGACTGGTAGTGCTTCTGCTGGACGTGCGAGAGCGTGAACAGGTACCCGACGAAGCCGAGCACCAGCGCCGCGGCCAGGCTGACCGCCCAGGCGCCCTGGAGGAACCGGCGCCGCCCGGGGGAGACGGCGGGCCGGGCCGGGGCGGCGGGCCCGACGGGGGCGGCCGGCTGCTCCGGCGCGCTCACCGCGACCGGCTTCTCCAGCACCGGGGCCGTCACGAGGTACCGCCCGAGCCGTTGCGGCGGCGCAGCAGCCGGCGGCCGAGCAGCGGCGGGACGAGCACCACGGCGAGCAGTTCCAGCGCGGTGAGGGAGGACAGCATCCAGTCCTCGGGCTTGCCGCTGACCTCGACCACGTTGGCCGCCACCTCGGTGGCGGCGCCGCCGCGGCCGCGGGCGACCACCTGGCCGGTCTGCGGGTCGACCACGTCCTCGGTGGCGTCGCCGGCGCCGGGCGCGTTCGGGTCACCGCCGGCCGCGCCGCCGGCCGCGTTCGGGTCGCCGGCACCGCCGGCCGTTCCCGCGCCCGCACCGGTACCGGCGCCACCCGCGCCGCCGCCGGTACCGCCTCCGGAGCCACCGGACCCGCCGGTGCCGCCGGAACCGCCCGCCGCACCGCCGGAGCCGCCGGCCGCGCCGCCGGAACCGCCCGCGCCCGAACCGGTCTTGACCGGCTGGCCGTTCTGCACGGTGCAGTCCAGCGGGGTGCCGGCCTTGTCGCAGGGGCTCGGCATCGGGGCGTTCTTGAGGACGGTCAGCTCCCCGGCCGAGTTGAAGGTCGGGTTGGCGCAGTTGGAGAGGGTGTTCGGGTCGACCGGGCTGGCGTTGCCGGGGATGTTCCTGGTCTGCAGCAGACCGCCCTTGACCAGGCCGCGCGGGATCGGCGAGTAGCCGAGGTCGTCCGCCTTGCCCTGGCCCTCGCACAGCACGTACGAGAGGAAGCGGCTGAGGGCGGAGCCCTTGTCGTTGTTGAAGCGCGGCGGCGGCGGGTTGGCCGCCCCGGCCCGCGGCACGATCAGGTAGCTGTAGCTGGAGATCGGGTAGGCGCGCGGGTCGTCCATGGTGTAGACGCCGTCGAGGTTCTGCTGCAGGTAGTTCGGGTCGTCCGCGGGGGTGCCGTCGTCCACGCCGCGGATCTTGGCGGCGGTGAGCGCGACGGCGACGTTGGAGGCGGTCGGCAGCGAGTAGTAGCCGGCCTGGTTGAGCACCTTCACGACCGGCCAGTTGCTGCGTTTGGCGAACGCGTACTCGTCGTAGCCGATGGTGCCGACGTTGCCCGGGGACTTGATGTAGCCGGCCACCACGTCGGAGCCGTTCTGCGCGACCATCCGGCCGGACGGCGGGAAGAACTCGGTGTAGTCGCCGCAGCTCACCCCGTTGACCGCCTTGCAGTAGGACTCCCACTGGTCCTTGTGGGTGTGCTCCATCCAGCGGGTGAACTGCGCGGTGGCGCCGGAGCCGTCGGAGCGGATCACCGGGGTGATCTGCAGGTTGGGCAGTGCCTTGCCGTAGTCGCTGGTGACCTTCGGGTCGTTCCAGTTGGTGATCTTGCCGGTGAAGATGTCCACGATGGTCTGCGGGGAGAGCCGCAGGTCGCGGACCTGCTTGCCGCCGACCACCAGGTTGTACATGAAGGTGGTGCCACCCGCGGTGATCGGCACGTAGGAGTAGCCGTAGACCGGGTTCTCCCGCTCGCCGCCGCCGTTCGCGTGGCCGTTCTGCCCGAGGCCGGTGTCCGGCGAGGAGCGGAACGGCACGTCGGAGGCGGTGAAGTCGTCCTGCCCGATCGACCACTGGGTGCGGCCGGCCGCCGAGCCGACCGGGTTGAAGTTGATCTGGATGCCCTGCGGGGACACGTCCTGGCGCCACTGGTCGATGGCGGGGCCGGCCCAGCTGGAGCCGTCCGCGCTCAGCGAGATCGAGGCGGCGTGGGCCGGGGTCTGCCCGATCAGCAGGGAGGCCGTGGCGAGCGACAGGGACATGGCCCCTGCCAGCAGCCGGGCCGTGGAGCGCCTTGCGGCCTCCCGGAACATGTGAACTCCTCGGGGACGGAGGGTGGTTGGTCCGGACATCAGTGCTTCGCCTGCGAGTGGAGGGCGTACGGACGGGCGATGGCGCCGAGCGCGGCCGCCTCCTGTCGACGGGCGTCCCGGTCGATCCGGCGCTTCTGGGCCCGGGTCAGCTGCCCGGGCCGGCGGCCGCCGAGCACGCGCGCGGTGACGAACAGGACCAGCACGACGCCCATCAGCGTCAGGCCGGCCGCGAAGCCGCGCGCGATCATGCCGTCGTACGGCTGCTTGACGTAGTTCCAGATGTAGAGCGGCAGCGAGACCTGGTGCCCCTCGAAGGGGTTGCCGTTGAACTGCGAGGTGAAGCCGGAGGTGAGCAGCACCGGCGAGGTCTCGCCGACGCCGCGCGCCATGCCGAGCACCACCGCGGTCACCAGGCCGGGCCGGGCGGTCGGCAGCACCACGTTCCACACCGTGCGCCACTGGCTGCCGCCGAGCGCGTACGAGGCCTCGCGCAGGGTGCCGGGCACCAGCCGGATGACCACCTCGGCGGCCCGGGTGACGATCGGCATCATCATCACGGTGAGCGCGAGCGAGGCCGCGAACCCGCTCTTCTCGAAACCGAAGGTGATGATCACGACGCCGAGGATGAACAGGCCCGCCACGATGGACGGCAGCGCCGTCATCGCCTCGACCAGGGTCCGCACCGGGCGGGCCATCCGGCCGCCGACCTCGGACATGAAGACGGCCGCCGCGATGCCCAGCGGAACGGCGAACAGGGTCGCCAGGCCGAGCTGTTCGAGCGAACCGACGATCGCGTTGAGCGCGCCGCCGGAGGTGAGCTGGTCGAGCGGGCCGGTGTGCTCCATCGACTCGGTGAAGAAGTTGAGGTGCTGGGCCGCCTCCCAGCCGCGGCTGGCGACGTAGCCGATCTGGTCGGCGATCAGCGCGACCACCAGCAGCCCGGAGCTCCAGGCGACCACGGCGACCAGCCGGTCCCGCACCATCATCGGGTTCCACTGGAGCCGGCCGAGCAGGTAGTAGCCGGCCAGGAAGAGCAGGTACCAGCAGAGCAGGAAGCCGAAGGCGCCGCTGAACGGCAGCACCCGCTCGTACAGCACCCAGTCCAGTGCGAGCGAGCCGGCCGTCGCGCCCGCCACGGTGAGGACGTCGTCGCGGGTGACGCCGCCGATCCGGAGCTTCTTCTCGGGGCCCGGGGCCCCGGCCGCGGCGGGCCCCGGGGGCGCGGGCTCACCGGCGGGCCCGGACACCGCGACCGGCGGCAGGTCGAGCGTGGTCATCGGATGGTCCCTTCACGGTTCGGGTGGCTGCGTGGGCCGGTCGTCGCCCCGCGGGCGGGCGTCCGTGGACAGGCCCTGTCCCCGCGGGCGGTTCGGGGGTTCGTCATGCTCAGTCCGCCGTCGCGGCGCCGGAGCGCGAGCGGTTGATGACGACCCCGGCCAGCACGTTGACCAGCAGGGTGAGCGCGAACAGCACCAGACCGGCGGCCATCAGCGCGGAGAGCGACAGCGAGTCCGACTCGCCGAAGCGCAGCGCGATCAGCGCGGAGATCGAGTTGGCGCCGTTCTCCAGGATGTGGGTGATGGCCTTGAAGTTCGGCGAGATGATCAGCGCGACGGCGATGGTCTCGCCCATCGCGCGGCCGAATCCCAGCATCACCGCGCCGATGACGCCGCCCTTGCCGAACGGCAGGACCACGGCGCGGACCATCCCCCAGCGGGTGGAGCCCAGCGCGTACGCGCCCTCCCGCTCGCCCTGCGGGGCCTGGGAGAAGACCTCCCGGCTGAGCGAGGTGACGATCGGAATGATCATCAGGGAGACCACCACGCCGGCGATGAAGGTCGAGGAGGTGTACGAGGTGCCGATGTCGCCGATGCGCACCTTGAGGAAGGGAATGGCGTCGCCCAGGTGGTTGGCCATCCAGCGGACGAAGCCGATGATCCGCGGCTGGAGGAAGAACAGGCCCCACAGGCCGTAGACGATGCTGGGGATCGCCGCCATCAGGTCGACGAGCGAGATCAGCGCGGCGCGCAGGCGCACCGGGGCGTACTCGGAGATGAAGATCGCGGTGCCGAGTGCCACCGGGACGGCGATGACCAGCGCGATCACCGCGATCAGCAGACCGTTGGGCAGGACGGCGGCGATGCCGAAGTTGTGGGCGGCGGTCTGCCACTTCTGCTCGGTCAGGAAGGACCAGCCGACCGCGCGCAGCGCGTCGGTGCCGCGCAGGACCAGGAAGAAGGCGATCAGTCCCATGATCGCGAAGACCGAGAGGCCGGCCAGCCGCAGCACACCGCGGAACACCCGGTCACCCGGGGTCGCGGGGGCGGTGATGGTGCGCGGGACGTCCTGATCGGGCCCGTGGTCGGGTTGGCGTGGCGCCCCGGCGTACGGTGCCGCGGGCTCGGCGGCGGATGTCATGTGTGCTCTCCGTGCTCGGGAACGGGCGTGCTCGGTGAGGGTCCGGGGCGCTGCCTCGGCGGGAGGAAGCGCTCGGCGGGGCCGGAACGGAGGCCCCGCCGAGCGCGGGTTCCTACTTGCGGCGCAGCCGCGACCACTGGGTGCGGGCGCCGGTCAGCACCTTCGCCCCGGCCGGGGTGCCGCCGAGGAACAACGCGGCCGGTCCGCCGACCAGCAGCACCAGGCCGGCGATCAGCGCGACGGGCAGCAGCAGCCGGGCGGTGCCGGGCCGGTCGGGCACCGGGGTGCCGACCGGGGCCGCGGCGAGCGGGCCGCCGGAGGGCGCGGCGCTCGCGCCGGGCTTACCGCCGGCCGCCGCACCGGGGGCCGCGGCGCCGCCGGCCGTGCCGGTCCCGGTGGAGCCGGTGCCGGAGAGCCCGCCGCCGGACAGGCCGCCGGAGGAACCGAAGCCGGTGCCGCCGGAGTTGCCGTCCGCGCTGGTGGTGCCGGTGCCGGAGGTGCTCACCGGGCTGGTTCCGTCGACGGTGCCGCCGGAGCCCGAGCCGCCGTTGCCGCTCTCCGGGGTGCCCGGTTCGGGGTTCCCGGCCGGCGGGGCGGTCTGGTTGCCGGGCAGCTTGCCGTCCTGGGCCTCGACGTGCTGGACGGCCTGCTGGGCCTGCTGGCGCTGGGCGTTGTTGAGGGCGAGGAAGCCCTGGGCCAGCTGGCCGGGCGCGATGCCGTAGGTCTGCCCGGTGGTGGTCACCGTCTTGAGGAAGCGGGAGATCACGGCCGCCTTCGCGGCGGGCACCCCGCCGGTCGGGACCATCGCGTACTGGACGTAGCTCAGCGGGTACGCCCGCTGGTCACGGGAGAACGCGGTGTCGGGCGTGCCGTAGGGCAGCTGCTGGACCCCGGTGGCGGGGTCGGTCGGCATGTCGGCGACGGCGGCCTGGAAGCCGGCCGTGGACGGCGACACGTAGGAGCCGGCCGGGTTGAGCAGCGTGGCCTCGGGCAGCGAGAACGCCTTGGCCTGGGCGGTGTCCATGATGGCGAGCATCATGCGCTGGCCGGCCGGCTGCGCGGCGCAGGCGTCGTGCCCGCCGTTGGCGTTGTAGGTCGGCTGCTGGCAGTTCGGGCGGTTCTGGACCTGGTTGCGGGCGACCCGGGAGAGGCCCTCGGTGGAGGGCACCCACTCGAACTGCTTCCAGTGCGCCGTGTCGGCGCCGTCCTGCGGCGTGCTCGTCCCGGACATGTCCTGGGGCTGGAAGGCCTCGGCCGGGTAGCCGGTGAACCGGGGCTTCAGGTAGAAGCTGTCGACGTGCATGCCCCACGGGTCCGGCTCGCCGTCGAGGAAGCGGGCGGCGTCCGGGTCGGCCGCGATCCACGAGGTCAGCAGGTAGGTGAAGTCCGTCGTGCCGCCGGGGACACCGGGGAAGATCGTCAGGGCTCCGCCGCAGCTGGTCGGCCAGCTGATCCCGTTCTCCGGGGTCTCCGGGTTCAGCTGCCTGAACTCGGGGTCGGTGAAGAGGCAGATCGGGTTGCCGGCCACGGACGGGATGTCGGCACCGGGCGACGCGTAGGACTGGGTCAGCAGTTTGGCCAGCAGCCGCGCGTTCAGCTTCATGTCCTTGATCTGCCGACCGGTGTTCGGGTCGTCGACGACGAAGGTCACGGAGATGCCGGTCGTCGCCAGCGGGGCGTAGACGTACGGCCGCGGGGGCGGTGACGTGTCCGGCCGGGCCGTCAGCGCGAGGTCGATGCTGCTGCTGCCGCCCAGGAAGGCCGACCGGGCCTGCGGCTCGCCACCGGCCGGGATGTAGCCCACGGTCATCGGGGACTCGCCCAGGCACAGGCCCGAACGCCACTGCTGCATCGCCCGGTTGGCCATCTCCAGGCCGGCGGCGCCGAAGTCCTGGGCGCTCGCGACGCAGGAGTCCGGGGTGGGCGCGAAGGAGAGCGGGACCACGGTCCGGTTGAGCCAGGCGCACTGCTCGCTGGTGCGGTTCTTGGTCTTCGAGTTGATCCGGCCGGGCTTCATGACGCCGTCCGAAGCGGCGTTGTAGAACCTGTCCTTGTCCATCCGGTGGTCGTTGCAGTCGGCCTTGCCGCCGCGGATGTTGTACAGGTCCGTCGGGTCGCCGCCGTAGTTCGGCTCGACCACGATCGAGCAGGGGTGGGTGGCGTCGCAGCCGAGCGTGGTGCTCTCCTTGGCGCTCCACACCTCGATGGAGGCGGTGCCCGAGCCGTCCGGGCCGGTCGGGGCCAGCACCATGTTCGTGGGCCAGTCCGGCGTCTCCGTGTGCACCGGGCGGGCCGGCTGCTCGAAGCCCGCCTCGCGGTCGCCGCCGTAGAGGGTGCTGCCGTAGCAGTCCGTCACGGCGGGGTCGGTTCCGCGACACTGGTAGACCCGGACCGCGTACAGGTTGAGGGTCGACTCCACGGGCGTGGTCGTCACCGGGCCGCCGCTCTGGGTGACGGTCGGCGTGAAGCCGCTCCAGGAGACCTGGAGCACCTGGTTGGTCAGGTTGGCCGTCTGGGAGACCGTCACACTGCCCTCGTCGCCGTACGTTCCGGCGGCCGGGATCCACACCTTCGGACCGGTCACGGTCGTCGAGGAGTCGGCGTGAGCCTGCGGCGCCGCGCCCAACCCGATCGGAATGACAGCGAGCGCCGCCACCACCGCCTTGGCGAGGGCCAGGGCCGGTAGTCGACGGCGCCACCTTCCCCGACCTCTTCGGTCGGGTACGCGGGTTCTCATGCGAGGCCTCCGGGAGATGCGGGCCGCCGAGGGAGCGGCGCGAGGGCGTCGGATCGCGCTGGGGACGGACGATTCCGTGCGTACTATTCGGCCAGCCGGACATGGCGGGATCCGGTCGGCCAGGTGTACGAGACCACAACGCGGCGACTCCGTACCGGAGTTGGAAGATCCGCATGCGGCGGGCCCGCGCCGAGGCGCGGGCCCTCCGATCTGCGGCCGGGTGGAGCGGGGATCAGCTCGCCGGGGTGAAGGACAGCGCGAGCGAGCCGATCTGCTGGCCGCCCTTGAAGTACGTGGTGCCGAGGTTGGTGTCCAGGTAGTTCGCGCCGGCCGCGTCCACCTGGAAGCTGGAGGAGTTCAGGGTCTGGGTGGTGCCGGTGCGGCCGATCACGTTGTTGCCGCGCGGGTCCAGCAGCGGCACCGGGGTGGTCGAACCGTTCGGCACGGCGGTGAAGTAGCCCTTGGCCACCGAGAAGTCGAGCTGCTTGAAGGTCACGCTCTTGCCGGTCGAGAGGTTGATGAAGAGCAGACCGCCGCCGAACTGCACGTGCCCGTAGAAGCCGGGGATGTTCGCGGCGCCGTCGGTCACCGGGAGCGTCACGGTGAGGCCGGTGCCGGCGTCGAGCTTCGGGTCGGCCGGCTGCAGCGGGATGACCAGGATGCCGTTGAGCGCGGCGTCCGCCAGGAAGCTCACGTCGGTGGTGATCACGGCCTGGCCGGAGGCCGGGGTGGCGGTGGGCAACGGCTGCTGCGGGTGACGCCCGCCGGCGGGGAACTCGTCTTCGCCTACTACGAGTACGAGCTGACCACCGGCGACCGCTACCGCAACGT
>NZ_JBIVVI010000016.1:0-19992 GCF_044757675.1 Kitasatospora sp. NPDC091257 | reverse complement strand
CCACCCAACTGGCCGGGGGGCTGACCGCCCCGGTGCTCGCCTTCTGGGGCGGCGCCGACGAGCACATCCCGGCCGCCACCGTCGAGGCCTTCGACGCGGCGCTCACCGCGGCCGGCTGCCCCCACGAGTTCGTCAGCTATCCGGGGGCACCCCACAACTTCTTCGAGCTCGCCGCCGTCGAACACGCCGACGCGGCCCGTGACTCGTGGCAGCGCCTGCTGGGGTTCCTCTCCCGACCGAGCTGAGGTCCGTCCCGCGGGTCGGCCCGGGGCGCCGGCGGGGCCCGGGCACCGGTTAGGCTCGGGCGGTGTTCGAGCCCGATGCCGTTCCCGTGCCGCCCGCCGTGCCGCAGGCGCCCGCCGTCGCACCGCGTTCCCCGTGGTGGCGGTTCGCGCTGCTGGTGGTGGTGCTCGCGGCGACGGCCGGGTCGCTGCTGCTGTGGAGCCCGACGGAGCTGCTGTCCGGCGGGCTGGCGGACCGGATGCCGGGGTACTGGTTCGGCCCGCTGTTCGCCCTGGTCTACGCGGTGGGGACGCTCGCCTTCGTCCCCCGGCCGGCGCTGAACGCGGTGGCCGGTCTGCTGCTCGGCATCCAGCAGGGCGTGCTGCTGGCGGTGCTCGGCACCACCGTGGGCGCGGCCCTGGCCTTCGGGCTCGGCCGGGGCCTCGGCCGGGAGGCGCTGCGCCCGTACCTGCGCGGGAAGGTGCTCGGGGCGCTGGACCGGCGGTTCACCGAGCAGGGCTTCCGCAGCGTGCTGGTGCTGCGGTTGCTGCCCGGCATGCCGTTCCAGGCGGCCAACTACGGCGCCGCCTTCTCCGGGGTCCGCTTCCTGCCCTTCGTGCTGGCCACCGCGATCGGCGTGGTGCCGACCACCGCGGTGTACGTCACGGCGGCGGCCAGCGCGGGCCGGCCGGGCTCGGCGGCCTTCCTGCTGTCGGCGGGGGTGATCGCCCTGCTGGTGCTGGGCAGCGTGGTGGGCCTCTGGCGGACGGTCCGGACCCGCCGCCGGGCGACGGCCGGCTGAGCCTCGCCACGGGGCCGGGAGCAAAATCGCTCGCGCCCGCGCGCGGCCGGACGCCAGGATGGCGCGCATGACCGAACCGAACCCGCGGGTGGACCCACCGATGACGGCCGACGAGGCCGCCACCCTGACCGCCTTCCTCGACTACCACCGCCGCACCCTCGCCCTCAAGTGCGAGGGTCTGACCGACGACCAGCTGCGGCTGCGCTCCGTCCCGCCGTCCAACCTCTCGCTGCTGGGCCTGGTCCGGCACATGGCCGAGGTGGAGCAGTACTGGTTCCAGTCCGTCCTGCTCGGCGGGGAGATCGCCGGGCACTTCTGGACCAAGGAGCACGAGGACGCCGACTTCGACGACGTCGACACCGCCGACGTCGCGGCCGACTTCGCCACCTGGCGCGCCGAGGTCGAGGCCGCCCGCCTCGCCGCCGCCGGCCTGCCGCTGGACACCGTCGCCAAGAACCCGCGCCGGGGCGAGCCGGTGACGCTGCGCTGGATCCTCACCCACATGATCGAGGAGTACGCGCGACACAACGGCCACGCGGATCTTCTGCGCGAATTGATCGACGGCGCGACCGGCGAGTGACGCGACGGGTGAAATCGTTTCCTCATTGTTGACAGAAGGTCAATTAAGCCGTGACCGCGACCGATAAGGTCAACGCGCGCAACCGTACGGTGCCGCGCCGCGTCACTGGAAGTGCCCGGGTTCGCCCGGGTTTCCGGCGCGGCACGACTCGTACGGGGGTTGCGAGCGGGCACGGGACCGGTGAACAGTGCGATACTCGGACAGTTCCGACGAGTGGATGACGTGTCAAGAACGGCACGCGACCCCGGGGGACCAGGACGGGACGAGGCAGGGAGGCGCGGCATGGGAGCACTTCGCGACGAGCACCACAACGGGTGGCTGATGCCCTCGGGGAACTACCCGGCCGCGGTGTACGACGACGAGTGGGTGGATCAGGAGACGGTTCCGGCCGCCCCCGCGCCCACGAAGATCGTCTCCCTGCGGCCGACGGGCTTCGAGGCGGCCCGGACGGTCGGTGAGCACATCCGGGCGAGCATCCCGGTGGTCATGGACCTCACCGAGATGAACGAGGCCGAGGCCAAGCGCATGGTCGACTTCGCCTCCGGGCTGATCTTCGGCACCAGGGGCGGCATCGAGCGGATCGCCCGGAGGGTCTTCCTTCTCACCCCGGCCGACGTCGAGGTCATGGTGATCGACCGCCCGATGGACGAGACCGGCTTCTACAACCAGAGCTGAGGCCGGAGCCGGCCCGCCGCCGCCCGGCGGCGACCGAACGCGGCGGCCGGCGACGACAGCCGGACACGGCGGCACCCCGGACCGGGGACGGTACACCCACCGTCCCCGGTTTTTTGCTGCCCGCGCACCGAGACCCGACGCCTCACCTGAGAGCTCGAACAAAAGAATGAGACATCCACGTCTCATGTGAACTAGACTCGATGCATGGCCACCGATCGCGACACCGTCCTGGAAGCCGCCGTCGGCGTCCTCTCCCGCCGCCCGACCGCCCACCTGGACGAGATCGCGCGCGCCGCCGGCATCAGCCGCGCCACGCTGCACCGGCTCTTCCCGGGGCGCGACGCGCTGATCCGCGAGATCGGCCTGCTCGGGCTGCGCCGCTTCGCCTCCGCGCTGGACACCGCCGACGTCGAGCGGGGCGACGCCGAGGCCGCGTTGCGCCGCCTGGTGGACGCCTCCGTCCCGGACGCCATGCTCTGCGCCTTCCTGGCCGGTGAGAACCAGCTCTACGAGCACGAGGACATCAACGACCTCTGGGAGGTCCAGATCGCCCGGCTGCACGCGCTCTTCCTGCGCGGCCAGCAGCAGGGCGTGTTCCGCATCGAACTGAGCGCCGCCTGGCTGAGCGAGGCCTTCTTCGACCTGGTGGCCGGCGTCGGCTGGTCCATCCAGGACGGCCGGCTCGCCCCGCGCGACGCCGCCTTCTCGCTCGCCGAGCTGTTCCTCGGCGGCGCGCTGCGCAGACCGGACACCCGCACCCCCGTCGGCGCCACCGCCCACAGCACCGCCACCCCTGTCCACAGCACTTCCGACCACAGGCCGGACACCGATAAACGATGAACACCCTGACCGCCCGCCAGCGCTGGACCGGCCTCGCCGTCCTCGTCCTGGCCGTGACCGTGGTCGCCCTGGACGCGACCGTCCTCTCCCTCGCCATCCCGTCGATCAGCGAGACGCTGCGCCCCAGCGGCACCCAGCTGCTCTGGATCGGCGACTCCTACTCCTTCGTGCTGGCCGGCCTGCTGGTCAGCATGGGCGCCCTGAGCGACCGGATCGGCCGCAAGAAGCTGCTGCTGGCCGGGTCCGCCGCCTTCGGCGCCGCGTCGCTGCTGGCCGCCTACGCGCCGAGCGCCGGCTGGCTGATCCTGGCCCGCGCGCTGCTCGGCGTGGCCGGGGCGACGATCATGCCGTCCACGCTCTCGCTGATCCGCGGCCTCTTCCCGGACGACCGGGAGCGGGCCACCGCGATCGGCATCTGGGGCGCGGCCGCCACCGCCGGCGCCGCCCTCGGGCCGGTCGTCGGCGGGGTGCTGCTGGAGCACTTCTGGTGGGGTTCGGTGTTCCTGCTGAACATCCCGGTGCTGATCCTGCTGCTGGTGTCCGGCGCCTGGCTGCTGCCGGAGTCCAAGGACCCGAAGCCGGGCCGCTGGGACGTGCTGAGCGTGCTGCTGTCGATGGCCGGCGTGATCGGCACGGTGTACGCGATCAAGGAGGCCGCCGCGCACGGCGTGGACCGCTGGGACGTGCCGGTCACCTTCGTCCTCGGCGCCACCGCGCTGTTCCTCTTCGTCCGCCGCCAGCTGCGGCTGGAGACCCCGCTGCTCGACGTCCGGCTGTTCCGCGACCGGCGGTTCACGGCGGCCGTCTCGGCCTCGCTGATCTCCCTGGTCGGGCTCTCCGGCGTGATCTTCGTGGTCTCGCAGTACCTCCAGCTGGTCCGCGGCTACCAGCCGCTCCAGGCGGGCCTGGCCGAGCTGCCGGCCTTCGCGGGTTCGGTGGCCGGCGGTCTGCTCACCGCCGCGATCGCCCGGCGCTTCGGCGCCCGCAAGGCGCTGACGGCCTGCCTGCTGGCGATGGGACTGGGCGTGGGCGCGCTCGGCTGGCTGTCGCAGGACACCACCTACCTGCTGCTGGCCGCCTCCTTCCTGCTGGTCGGGACGGCCGAGGGCGTGGTCTACACGCTCGGCGCCGACCTGGTGCTGACCGCCGCGCCCGCCGACAAGGCCGGGGCCGCCTCGGCGGTCTCGGAGACGGCGTACGAGCTGGGCACCGCGCTCGGCATCGCCCTGGTGGGCTCGGTGGTCGGCTCGATCTACGCGAACGGGCTGGCGGTACCGGCCGGGACGGACCCGGCGGCCGCCGCCCGGGCCGGCGAATCGCTGGGCTCGGCCGTCGAGACGGCGCAGGGCCTGTCGCCGGAGCTCGCCCGGCCGCTGCTGGCGAGCGCCCGGGAGTCCTTCGTCAACGGCATGAACAGTGCCGGGCTGCTGGCCGCCGCGCTGCTGGTCGGTGCGGCCGTGATGGCCTGGCGGCTGCTGCGCGGGCTGTCCGAGCCGAGGCCCGGGGCGGCGACCGGTTCGCAGGGCGCGGTCGACGCACCGGCCGAGCAGCCGACGGTCACCGCGTAGCAGTGCCCGGGAACGGCCGTTTCCCCCGGGGGAACGGCCGTTCCCGTCTGCCGGAGCGGCCGTTCCCTAGGAGGCCCCGAAGGGCAGCTCCAGCTCCGCCCAGACCACCTTGCCGTCCCGGGTCAGCCGGCTGCCCCAGCGCTGGGCCAGCTCGCTGACCAGGAACATCCCGCGTCCGCCCTCGTCCTGCTCGGCGAACGGGCGCAGCTGGGGCGTCTGGCCGCCGGCGTCGGAGACTTCCACGGTGAGCACCCGGTCGCGGAACAGCCGCAGCCGGCGCGGGGCGTCGGCGTGCAGCAGGGCGTTCGTGACCAGCTCGCTGACCAGCAGCTCGGCGTAGTCGGTGACCGCCGACAGGCCCCAGGCCTCCAGGGTGGCGCGGGTGAAGCGGCGGGCCTTGCCGGGCACCCGGCCCCCGCCGGACAGCGGCAGGGTGGCGATCCGGTCGGCGGGCAGCGGCAGCACCCGGGCCATGATCATCGCGATGTCGTCCTCGGTGCCGTCGGTGACCAGCGCCGCGAGGACGGCGTCGCAGTTCTCCTCCAGGGTCCGGCCGGGGCCGGACAGGGTGCGGGCGAGCAGGTCGATGCCGGCGTCCAGGTCCTGGCCGCGCCGCTCGACCAGGCCGTCCGTGTAGAGCGCGACCATGCCGCCCTCGGGAATGTCGAACTCGATCGACTCGAAGGCCACCCCGCCGACGCCCAGCGGCACCCCGGGCGGCACGTCCACCCGGGCGGCGGTGCCGTCGGGGCCCACCCGGACCGGCGGCAGGTGCCCGGCCGAGGCGATCTGGACGGTGCGCTCCAGCGGGTCGTACACCGCGCAGACACAGGTGGCGAACTGGCCCTCGCCGATCCCCGTGGCGGTCTCGTCCAGCCGGGTGAGGACCTGCTCGGGCGGCATGTCGAGGGTGGCGAGGGTCCGGGCGACGGTGCGCAGCTGACCCATCGTGGCGGCGGCCCGGATGCCGTGGCCCATCACGTCGCCGACCACCAGGGCGACCCGCCCGCAGGACAGCGGCACCACGTCGAACCAGTCGCCGCCGACCTCGCTGACCACGCTGCTGGGCAGGTAGCGGTAGGCGATCTCCAGGCCGAGGGTGCGGTGCACCTCCTGCGGCAGCAGGCTGCGCTGGAGGGTGAGCGCGGTCTCCCGCTCGCGGCGGTAGAGCCGGGCGTTGTCGAGCGCCAGCGCGGTGCGGGCGACCAGTTCCTCGGCGAGGGCGACGTCGGCGGTGGTGAACGGCTCGGGGTTGCGCATCCGGATGAACTCGGAGCCGCCGAGCACCATGCCCCGGGCGGTGATCGGCACCATCAGGTACGAGTGGATGCCCGCCGCTATGCCGGGGGCCACCCGGTCCTCGCTGGCCACCAGGCCGCGCAGCGCCTCCTCGTCCACGTGCGAGCGCAGCAGCGGCTTCCCGCTGCGCAGGCACTGGACGTAGCTGCGGTCCGGGGAGTACTCGGAGGTCTCGCCGACCACGTCCACGGCGTGCGCGAGGCCGCTCTCGTAGGACTCCCCGACGGCGACGGCGCGCAGCGTGATGTTCCGGTCGGAGGGGATCACGGTGGGCTCGGAGCCGCGCAGCACCGGCTCCAGCAGGTCGACGGTGGCGAAGTCGGCGAACCGGGGGACGACCGCCTCGATCAGCTCCTCGGCGGTGCGCTGGAGGTCGAGGGTGGTGCCGATCCGGGCGGTCGCCTCGGCGATGGTGGCGAGCCGTTCCTGGGCGCGGGCGGCGCGGGCCTCGGCCTGGAACCGCTCGGTGACGTCGATGATCGAGGAGCAGACCCCGAAGATCCGGCCGGTGGAGTCCTCCAGCCGGAAGTAGGAGGCGGACCAGGCGTGGTCCCGCTTGGGGTCGCCGGGGACCCTTCCGTGCGAGCGGGCGTCCACCACGGGTTTGCCGGTCCTCAGCACCTGACGCATGATCTGCTCGATCTCGGCGCTGTTGATGCCGGGCAGCACGGCGGATATCCGGCGGCCGAGGTGGGCGGCGACCGGCACCCCGTTCATCCGGGCCAGCGCCTCGTTGATCCGGATGTAGCGCAGTTCGGTGTCGTAGACGGCCATGCCGATCGGCGAGCGGTCGAAGACGCCGTCCAGCACCGCGAGGTCGGCCTCGACGGCGTGCAGGGCGCGGGTGTCGGAGGCGGTGGCGAGCAGCAGCAGGGTGCCGCCCGGGCCGGCGATCGGGTAGGTGCGGAACTCCAGGTCGACCTTGTGGCCGTCGCGGTGGCGCACCGGGAAGACGCCGGACCAGCCGCTGCCACCCATGATCCGCTGGAAGAGGCCGAGCACCTCGGAGCGGTCGGACTCGTCGGTGAGCAGTTGGGCGGCGTAGCTGCCGACGGCCTCCTCGGAGGAGTAGCCGAGCAGGGCCTCGGCGTCCTCGCTCCAGTGCAGGATCAGTCCGTCGTCCTGGAGCAGCACCGTGGCGAGCGGGACGAGCCGATGGCCTTCGGGGTACGTGCCGTCGGAACGTCCGGTGTTGCCGCCCGGTGCCGGGTCGGCGTCGGTCGCGTCCCACTCGTGTCCGTGCATGATCAGGCAGCACCCCGGTTCGGCTCGTGCCCGGCCGGGGGCCTCGCGGTCCGTGCCGGCCGGGATTCTTCTCCAGACTGCACGGACATCGGCCGCCCGGCGACCCCTTGGTCAGGGGGCGTCCGGCCGCTCCGGTTGTACGGGCGTCATGGGCGTACCGGCCGCAGCGTACTCTCCAGAACGCCCGACCACTGCCGGATCACTCCGGAACGCCGGTGGCTGTCGTCGGTGAGCAGGTTGGCGAGGCCCAGTCCGCGGGCGAGGTCCAGTGTGGCCTGCACGGATTCGCGCACGCCGGGGCGGCTCTCGTCGGCGTCCAGGAACTCCACGGCGGCCCGGTGGGCCTCCCGGCCGACGCGGCCCTCCAGGGCGATGATCCGCTCACGCAGCACCTCCTCGGTGGCGGCGGCGGTCCACAGGTGCAGGGCGGCGCGGAACAGCGGGCCGGTGTAGAGGCGCACGATCATGTCGACCACGGCCCCGGTGCGGTCCGGCCCGGCGGCCGGCAGGTCGTCCGCGTGGGCGCGGACGGCTGCCAGCCGCTCGGCGGTGACGTGCTCGACGGCCGCGGTGAAGAGGTCCTCGCGGGTCGGGAAGTGGTGCTGGGCCGCGCCCCGGGAGACCCCGGCCCGCTCGGCGACGACGGTGACGGTCGAGCCGTGCCAGCCGAGCTCGGCCAGGCATTCCACGGCCGCCGCGAGCAGCCGGGCCCGGGTGGCTCGGCTGCGGTCCTGCTGCGGGGCGCGGGCGGCGGGGTGGCTGGTCATGGCGGCGGGCGGTTCCTGTTCCGATCGGGGCGCGGCGGGTCCCGGTCGGGGCGCGGCAGGAAGATCCTCACAGACGGGCGCCGGTCTTCGGCCGCCGGGGCGGCCCGGTCCGGTCAGCGAACGCCGGCGCGCCCGGCCTCGCGGGCGCGCAGTTCGCGGCGGAGGATCTTGCCGGCCGCGGACTTGGGGACGGCGTCCACGAACTCCACCGCGCGGACCTTCTTGTACGGGGCGACCTGCCCGGCGACGTACCCGGTGACCTCCTCCTCGGTCAGGGCGCTGCCCGGGGCGCGGACCACGAAGGCCTTGGGGCACTCGGTGCCCTCGGCGTCCGGGACCCCGATCACGGCGGCGTCGGTGATCTGCGGGTGGCCGAGCAGGACGGCCTCCAGCTCGGCGGGGGCGACCTGGTAGCCCTTGTACTTGATCAGTTCCTTGACCCGGTCGACGATGTGCAGGTAGCCGCGCTCGTCCACGAAGCCGACGTCGCCGGTGTGCAGCCAGCCGTCGGCGTCGACCACCGCGGCGGTCTCGGAGGGGCGGCCCAGGTAGCCCTTCATCACCTGCGGGCCGCGGATCAGCAGCTCGCCGCGCTCGCCGGGGCCGAGGTCGCCGTCGGAGCCGTCCAGGGCGGCGATCCGCAGCTCGGTGGAGGGGACCATCCGGCCGACCGAGCCGGGCGAGGGGTCGCCCTCGCGCGGGGAGACGACGTGGGTGACCGGGGAGAGCTCGGTCATGCCGTAGCCCTGGAGCAGGTGCGGCAGGCCCAGGCGCCGGGCGCAGGCGTCGGCGAGTTCATGGTCCAGCGGGGCGGCGGCGCACAGCAGGTACTCGACGGAGGAGAGGTCGTACTGGTCCACGATCGGGTGCCGGGCCAGTGCGAGGGCGATCGGCGGGGCGACCACCAGGGCCTGCACCCGGTGGTCCTGGACGGTGCGGCAGAACTGCTCCAGGTCGAAGCGGGGCAGCACGACCACGGTGGCGCCGCAGCGCAGCGGCTGGTTGAGCAGCGCGGCCAGCCCGTAGATGTGGAAGAAGGGCAGGACGGCGAGCACCCGTTCGCCCTCGGCGGGGCGGTAGAGGGCGTCGCACTGGGCGAGGTTGGTGGCGATCGAGCGGTGGGTGAGCATCACGCCCTTGGGCAGGCCGGTGGTGCCGCTGGAGTACGGCAGCACGGCGATGTCCTCGCCCGGGTCGATGGCGACCTCGGGGGCGGGGCCGGTGGCGGCCAGCAGGTCGGCGAGCGAGCGGTGGCCCTCGGCGCCGTCCAGGACGACGGTCCCGGCCAGCGGGTGGCCCTGTTCGGCGAGGAGTTCGGCGGCCGCACGGGCGGTCGACAGGAAGGCGGAGACGGTGACCAGCCAGCGGGCGCCGCTGTCGCGCAGCTGGCCGGCCAGGTCGGCGGGCTTGGCGAAGGAGGAGACCGTGGTGACGGTGGCGCCGGCCCTGGTCGCGCCGTAGAAGGCCATCGGGTAGGCGGTCGAGTTGGGGCTGAAGAGGGCGACGACGTCACCGCGGCGCACGCCTGTCTCGGCCAGCCCGGCGGCCACCCGCTCGACGGCGGCGGCGAGTTGGGCGTAGCTGGTGCTCTCGCCGGTGACGCCGTCGATCAGGGCCGGGCGGTCGCCGTACCTGTGCGCGGCGCCGAGTACCGCCTCGTGGATCGGCTGGTCGACCGCGGAGACGTCGGGGAACTCGCTGCGGAACACCAAGGTGAGCCTCCAGTAAGGAAGTTGACGTAGCAACAAAACCGGCGAGCAGTTCCGTGCGGGGCGCGTTCAGGAGCATACGGACAGTCGGGGGTCCGGCTCGGCCATTGTGGGGAACCCGTGACCGTCCCTGCGTGGCGCGGTTGCTCCCGGGGGGCGCCCGACGGGGCGGTGTGCACCACGGGGTCGAATGGACCGTCCGGGTGAGCACCGCCGCCCGCCGCGCCGCTCACCCGGGATCCGGCTCCCCGCGCTCGCGCCCGACGCCCCGGCGACCGCCCTCGGACCGACCGCCGCGCACCGGGGACACCACCGGCGCGCTCGCACACCTGGGCGAGGTCTCGTGCATCAGTACGACTTCGGCAGCCCGAGGGTGTGCTGGGCCACGTAGTTGAGCACCATCTCGCGGCTGACCGGGGCGACCCGGCCGACCCGGGTGGCGGCCAGCAGCGCGCCCAGCCCGTACTCCTGGGTCAGGCCGTTCCCGCCGAGGGTCTGCACCGCCTGGTCGACGGTACGGGCGGCGGCCTCGCCGGCGGCGTACTTGGCCATGTTGGCGGCCTCCCCGGCGGCGAGGTCCTCCCCCGCGTCGTAGAGCAGCCCGGCCTTCTGGGTCATCAGGCGGGCCAGCTCGATCTCCACCGCGCACTGGGCGAGCGGATGGGCCAGGCCCTGGTGGGCGCCGATCGGGGTGGACCAGACCGTGCGGGTCTTCGCGTACTCGACCGCCTTGCCGAGGGCCTGGCGGGCGAGGCCGAGCGAGAAGGCCGCGGTGAGGACGCGCTCGGGGTTGAGGCCGGCGAACAGCTGGAGCAGGCCCGCGTTCTCGTCGCCGACCAGGGCGTCGGCGGGCAGCCGGACGTCGTCCAGGAAGACCTGGAACTGCTTCTCCGGGGCGACGAGCTCCATCGGGATCGCCCGGAACTCGAAGCCGGGGGTCTCGCGCGGGACGACGAACAGGCAGGGCTTCAGCTTGCCGGTGCGGCCCCCACCGGTGTCCACAGTCTCGGTGCGGGCCACGAACAGCACCGCGTCACAGTGGTCGATGCCGGAGACGAACACCTTGCGGCCGGTCAGCAGCCAGTCCTCGCCGTCCCGGCGGGCCACCGTGGAGATCCGGTGGGAGTTCGAACCGGCGTCCGGTTCGGTGATGCCGAAGGCCATCCGGCGGCTGCCGTCGGCCAGGCCCGGCAGCCAGCGGCGCTTCTGCTCCTCGGTGCCGTAGCGGGCTATCACCGTGCCGCAGATCGCCGGGGAGACGATGAGCAGCAGCAGCGGGCACCCGGCGGTGCCGAGCTCCTCCAGGACGATGGCGAGGTCGGTGATGCCGCCGCCCCCGCCGCCGTACTCGACGGGCAGGTTGACGCCGAGGTAGCCGGCCTTGCCGGCGTCCGCCCACAGCTCGTCGGCGGGTTCGCCGGCCCGGGCCTTGGCGAGGTAGTAGGCGGAGCCGTAGCGGCGGCCGAGGTCGCCGACGGCCCGGCGCAGGGCCTGGCGTTCGGGGGTCTCCAGGAGCTGACTGCCGATGGTGGACATGCGGGTCCTTCCTCAGGCTTCGATGGGCTGGACGACGGCCAGCAGGGTGCCGGTTTCGACCTGCCGGCCGGGGGTGGCGCGCAGTTCGACGAGGGTGCCGTCGGCCGGGGCGGCGACGCGGTGCTCCATCTTCATCGCCTCCAGCACCAGCAGCGGCTGGCCGGCGGTGACGGTGTCCCCGACGGCGGCGAGGACCCGGACGACGGTGCCGGGCATCGGGGCGAGCAGCGCGCCGGGCTCGGTGCGGACGGTGGGGGCGGGGAAGCGCGGCAGGGCGGTGAGTACGGTGCCGCCGGCCGGGGTGTCGACGTGCACCCGGTCGCCGTAGCGGGCGACGCGGTAGGTGCGTCGCAGCCCGTCCTCGGACAGCACCACCCGGTCCGGCGCGGCCTCGACGAGTTCGACGTCCGGGTGGTCCTCGGCCAGCAGACCGGCGCGGGTCAGCCGGTAGCGGACGGCCGTCTCGGTGCCGTCCTCGGCCCGGTAGCGCTTGAGCTGCGGCTGCGAGGGCAGGTTGCGCCAGCCGGAGGGCAGCGCGCCGCGGCGGCCGGCGGCGTCGGCGAGGGCGGCGGCCAGCGCGGCGCGGTCGGCGCCCTTGCTGTCCGGGGCGGTGAGTTCGGCCGCGTGCTCGGCCAGGAAGCCGGTGTGCAGCTCCGCGGCCAGGAAGGCCGGGTGGCGCAGGGCGCGCACCAGCAGGTCCCGGTTGGTGGCCGGGCCGTGGATGCGGGCGCGGGCGAGCGCGTCGGCGAGCCGGCGGGCGGCGGCCGCGCGGGTGGGCGCCCAGGCGATCACCTTGGCGAGCATCGCGTCGTAGTGCGGGGTGATCCCGCTGCCGGCCTCCACTCCGGAGTCCAGCCGCAGTCCGGTGCCTCGTCCGGTGGCCGTGCCCGTTCCTGTGCCGGCTCCGGCTCCGGCTCCGGCTCCGGTGAACTCCTGGTACGGGAGCGTGAGTTCGAGCCGGTGCAGGGTCCCGGTCGCGGGCTGCCAGTCCTTGGCCGGGTCCTCCGCGTAGAGCCGCGCCTCGATCGCGTGGCCCCCTGGGGCCGGGGGCTCGGGCGCCAGCGCGTCCCCCTCGGCGACGGCGAGCTGCAGCGCCACCAGGTCCAGCCCGGTGACGGCCTCGGTGACCGGGTGTTCGACCTGCAGGCGGGTGTTCATCTCCAGGAAGAAGAACCGGCCGTCCCCGGTGAGCAGGAACTCCGCGGTGCCGGCGCCCGTGTAGCCGATCGTCCTGGCCGCGTCGCGGGCCGCCGCGTGCAGGCCGGCGCGCACCTCCGCGGGCAGGCCGGGGGCCGGGGCCTCCTCGATCACCTTCTGGTGCCGCCGCTGCAGCGAGCAGTCGCGGTCGCCGACCGCCCAGACGGTGCCGTGGGCGTCGGCCAGCAGCTGGACCTCGACGTGCCGTCCGGCGGGCAGGTAGCGCTCGCAGAACACCTCGTCCGAGCCGAAGGCCTTGGCCGCCTCGGCGCGGGCGGCCGCCAGTTCGCCGGGGAGGTCCGCCAGGCTCCGGACGACCCGCATGCCGCGACCGCCACCGCCCGCCGCGGCCTTGACCAGCAGGGGCAGGTCGGCCTCGGTGGGCTCGGTCAGCGCGCCGAGCACCGGCACCCCGGCCGCGGCCATCAGCTCCTTGGCGGCGGTCTTGGAGCCCATCGCGGCGATCGCGGCCGGCGGCGGCCCGATCCAGAGCAGTCCCGCGTCCAGCACGGCCCGCGCGAAGTCCGCGCTCTCGGACAGGAATCCGTAGCCGGGGTGGACGGCGTCGGCCCCGGCGGCGAGCGCGGCCCGGACGATCAGGTCGGCCCGCAGGTAGGTGTCGGCGGGCGCGGCGCCGGGCAGCCGGACGGCCGCGTCGGCCTCGCGCACGTGCGGGGCGCCGGCGTCCGGGTCGGAGTGGACGGCGGTGGTCGCGATGCCGAGCTCCCGGCAGGTGCGGAAGACCCGGCGGGCGATCTCACCCCGGTTGGCGACCAGCAGATTGGTGATCATCGTCTCGGGGGTCCTTTACAGTCGGAAGACGCCGTAGCCGCGCGCGCCCTCGACCGGCGCGTTGTGGATCGCGGACAGGCACAGGCCGAGCACCGTCCGGGTGTCGCGCGGGTCGATCACGCCGTCGTCGTAGAGCCGGCCGGAGAGGAACACCGGCAGCGACTCGGCCTCGATCTGCTGCTCGACCATCGCCCGGATCGCCGCGTCCGCGTCCTCGTCGTAGGGCTGTCCCTTCGCCGCGGCGGACTGCCGGGCGACGATCGACAGCACTCCGGCGAGCTGCTGCGGGCCCATCACCGCGGACTTGGCGCTCGGCCAGGCGAACAGGAACCGCGGCTCGAAGGCCCGCCCGCACATGCCGTAGTGGCCGGCCCCGTACGAGGCGCCCATCAGGACCGACAGGTGCGGGACCTTCGAGTTGGCGACCGCGTTGATCATCATCGCGCCGTGCTTGATGATGCCGCCCTGCTCGTAGTCCCTGCCGACCATGTAGCCGGTGGTGTTGTGCAGGAAGAGCAGCGGGGTGTCCCGCTGGTTGGCCAGCTGGATGAACTGGGCGGCCTTCTGGGACTCCTGGCTGAACAGCACGCCCTGGGCGTTGGCCAGGACGCCGACCGGGTAGCCGTGGAGGCGGGCCCAGCCGGTGGCCAGGCTGGTGCCGTAGAGCGGCTTGAACTCGTCGAAGTCGGAGCCGTCGACGATCCGGGCGATCACCTCGCGCGGGTCGAAGGGCACCTTGAGGTCGCCGGGGACGATCCCGAGCAGCTCCTCCTCGTCGTACGCGGGCGGTTCGGCGAGCCGGTCCGGGCCGGGGCCGGGCTTGCGGTGGTCGAGCCGGGCGACGATCCGGCGGGCGATCCGCAGCGCGTCCGCCTCGTCCACCGCGAAGTGGTCGGCCAGGCCGGAGACGCGGGCGTGCATCTCGGCGCCGCCCAGCGACTCGTCGTCGGCCTCCTCGCCGGTGGCCATCCTCACCAGCGGCGGGCCGCCGAGGAACACCTTGGCGCGCTCCTTGACCAGCACGGTGTGGTCGGACATGCCCGGCACGTAGGCGCCGCCGGCCGTCGAGTTGCCGAACACCACCGCCACGGTGGGGATTCCGGCGGCGGACAGCCGGGTGAGGTCGCGGAACAGGGCGCCGCCGGGGATGAAGATCTCCTTCTGGCTGGGCAGGTCGGCGCCGCCCGACTCGACCAGGTTGACCAGCGGGAGGCGGTTGTTCAGCGCGATCTCGTTGGCCCGCAGGGCCTTGCGCAGGGTCCAGGGGTTGCTGGCGCCACCGCGCACCGTCGGGTCGTTGGCGGTGATCACGCACTCCACGCCCTCGATCGTGCCGATCCCGGTGACCAGGGCCGCGCCCACCGGGTAGTCGCTGCCCCACGCGGCCAGCGGGGACAGCTCCAGGAACGGGGAGTCCGGGTCGACCAGCAGCTCGATCCGCTCGCGGACCGGCAGCTTGCCGCGCTTGCGGTGGCGCTCCACGTACCTGGGGCCGCCGCCCGCCAGCGCCTTGGCGTGCTCGGCGTCGAGTTCGGCGAGCTTGGCGACCATCGCGGCGCGGTGCTCGGCGTGATCGGGCCCGGCCGGGTCGACACGGGTGGTCAGGACGGTCACAGCGGGGCCTCCGGGCTGTCCAGGAGCAGGGTCGGGATGTCGAGGTCGCGCGAGCGCAGCCACTCCCCGAGGGCCTTGGCCTGCGGGTCGAAGCGGTGCCGGGCGGCGACGCCCTCGCCGAGCAGACCGGTGAGGGTGAAGTTGACCGCGCGCAGGTTCGGCAGAACGTGCCGGGTGACTTCCAACTCCTCGGCTTCCGGCAGGAGTTCGCGCAGCCGCTCGACGGTCAGGGCGTGCGCCAGCCAGCGCCAGCCGTCCGCGGAGCGGGCCCAGACGCCGAGGTTGGCGTCCCCGCCCTTGTCGCCGCTGCGGGCGCCGGCCACCAGGCCGAGCGGGGCCCGCCGGGTGGGGCCGGCCGGCAGCGGTTCGGGCAGCTCGGCCTCCACCGGGCAGGCCTGGTGGGGCTGTTGGGCCCTGGTGGTGACGGGCGCCGGCGGTACGGCGATCCGGCGGCCGTCCGGCAGCACGGCGGTGTGCTCGACGGCCTTCGCGTCGATGTGCGCGGCACTGAACACGCCGTACGGCGCGCCCGGTCCGGGCGGGGCGGTGAGATGGAAGCCCGGGTACCCGGCGAGACCCAACTCGACGGCCGCCTTGCCGAGTTCGCGTCCGACCTTGGCCGGGTCCGGGTCGCGGGCGGCCAGCCGCAGCAGGGCGGAGGCGCCCTCCTCGGTCGGGGCGTCCGGGTGGTCGGTGCGGGCCAGGGTCCAGCGCAGCTCGGCGGGCCGGGCGTCGGACGGCAGGGCGTCGGCGAACTGCCGCCGCACCAGGTCGGCCTTGGCCTCGATGTCCAGGCCGGTGAGGACGAACACCACCTCGTTGAGGTGGCCGCCGAGCCGGTTGAGGCCCGCCTTCAGGGTGGGCGGCGGGGCCTCGCCGCGCACGCCGTCGATCCGGACCCGGTCCGGGCCCTCCCCGGTGAGCCGCACGCTGTCCAGCCGGGCCGTGACGTCCGGGCCGAGGTAGTGCGGTCCGCCGGTCTCGTACAGGAGTTGGGCGGTGACGGTGCCGGTGGTGACGGCGCCGCCGGTGCCCGGATGCTTGGTGATCACGCTGGAGCCGTCGGCGCGCAGTTCGGCGAGCGGGAAGCCGGGCCGGGTGACGTCGTGCTCCCGGAAGAAGGCGTAGTTGCCGCCGGTCGCCTGGGCGCCGCACTCCAGGACGTGCCCGGCCACCACGGCGCCGGCCAGGGCGTCCAGGTCCTCCGGGGTCCAGCCGAAGTGGGCGATCCCGGGGCCGACGACCAGTGCCGCGTCCGTCACCCGGCCGGTCACCACCACGTCGGCGCCGGCGGCCAGGCAGGCGGCGATGCCGAACCCACCGAGGTAGGCGTTGGCGGCCAACAGACCGCCCGGCAGGCCGAGTTCGGCCCGGCGCGGAAGCAGGTCGTCGCCCTCGACATGGCCGACGGCCGTCTCGACCCCGAGCCGCCCCGCCAGCGCCCGCAGCTCCTCCGCGAGCCGGGCCGGGTTGAGGCCGCCCGCGTTGACCACGATCTTCACGCCGCGTTCGCGGGCCAGGCCGAGGCACTCCTCCATCTGGCGCAGGAAGGTCCGGGCGTAGCCGAGCGACGGGTCCTTCAGCCGGTCCCGGGCGAGGATCAGCATCGTCAGCTCGGCCAGGTAGTCCCCGGTGAGCACGTCCAGCGGCCCGCCGGTGAGCATCTCCCGCATCGCCGCGAAGCGGTCCCCGTAGAACCCCGAGGCGTTGCCGATCCGCAGTACCGTGCCGTCGCGCACCAAGGCGCCTCCCCTGCCGGTGAGTTGGGCGCGCCCTCGGTCGGGCGCCACCGGGCAGCAGCGTGGCACCGTCGACAGAAAAAAGCAATCATGCTTGCTTGTTTCCTTGCACCTGCGCTGCTCGCCGCCCTCCGCCGTCGCCGGCCGTGACCGGCCGGGCGCTTCCCCCGGGGGCGGCCGGTCAGGCGTAGCGGGCGGCGGCGCGGCGGGTGGCCTCGGCGAGGCGGGCGCGGAGTTCGGGCGGCTGGAGGACCTCGGCCTCCGGGCCGAGGCGGAGGAGTTCGAAGTAACCGATCTCCCAGGTCTCGACCGGCAGGGTCACGGTGACCCAGCCGTCGGCGTCCGGCGGGCCCGCGGTGGCGAGGGCGTCGGCGGCGGCGGTCGGTTCCAACAGGACGGCGAGGTTCTCCACGGCGAGCGGGCTCAGGCGCACCAGCGCCCGCTCGCGCAGCATGGAGCGGGTGAACTCCCGTGCCGCCGCGGCCCAGTGCTCGGCGAGGTCGAACTCCGGGTCGCGTTCGAACCGCTCCTCGCCGGCCTCGGCGGTCTCGAAGCGGTCCACGCGGTACGAGCCGAACCGGCCGGAGGGCCCGCGTGCCACGGCGTACCACTGCCCGGCCTTCAGGACCAGGCCGTACGGCTCCAGCCGCCGGTCCCGGGTGCCGCCGCGCGCCGCGTAGCGGGCGTGGAGCACACGGTCCTCCCACACCGCGCGCGACACCTCGGCGAGCAGCGCGGGCGTCCCGGCCTCGCGGAACCAGGCCGGTGCGTCGAGGTGGAACCGCTGGACGGCGGCCGCGGGGGCGTCGCCGAGCGCGGCGGCGACCTTCAGCCGGGCGGCCAGGGCCCGCCCGGCCAGGCCCATGTCGCGCAGCGGGCCCGGGAGGCCGGCCAGGTGCAGGACTTCCGCCTCCGCGCGTTCGAGGCCGGTGAGGCGGGTGCGGTAGCCGTCGATCAGTCGGTAGCCGCCGCCCCGGCCGCGTTCGGCGTACACCGGCACCCCGGCCTCGACCAGGGCGGCGACGTCCCGCTGCACGGTGCGCTCGGAGACCTCCAGCTCGACCGCGAGTTCCGCGGCGGTCATCTCCCGCCGGGACTGGAGGAGCAGCAGCAGCGCGATGGCCCGGCTCGCCCGCACGTCGCCCCTTCCGCTCGTCCGTCGTCGGGCGCCCGGTGGTCCCACGGCGGCGCCGGCACCATTCTCGCCGGGCGCGGGTCCGGTGCGGGCGGGTCCTCTGCGGACGGGGTCACGCCTCGTCCGCCTTCCCGCCGGGCACGCCGGCCTCGCCGAGCCTGGCGGGGTCGGGGGCGAACGCGGCCATCCACTGCGGGTGCAGCCGGTAGTAGACCACGTCGTTGTCCCAGTCGAAGGCGTCGGCGCCGTAGAAGTCCTGGAAGTACGCGAGCAGGTCCGGCCAGTCGGCGGCCGGCTCGCCGTCGTGGGGGTTGAGGACCTCCACGGTGCCGTGGGTGAACACGCCCAGGTCCTCCCCGCGCAGGTGGGCGGCGCTGGCGGCGGGCCGGGCGGCGAGGTGCCGCGCCTTGGCGGCGCCCCGGGCGGTGCCGAAGTGCCACGTGCCGTGCAGGAAGTGCCCGTCCACGCCGCTGATCCGGGGCTCGCCCTTCGCCGTCACGGTGGACAGCGCGAGCGTGCACATGCCGGTGAGCACGCCGGTGAGCTGCCCGGCGGTGAGGGTGCGCTCGCTGCTGATGATCGACCGCAGGTGCGCCGTGGAGCGGGAGAGCGAGGTGTCGAGGAGGGCCTGGAGCCGGCGCAGCTCGTCGGGTGTTTCGCGCATGGGGGTCCTTCTTCCGTGCGTCTTTCCGTGGGTCTTCGTGTGTCGTCCCGGCCGGCGCCGTCACGGCGCCGGCCGGTGACCCCACTGTCTCCGCAGAACCCGACATCCTCTGTCGTATTTCCCCCGCGACTTCTCCGGGCGCGGCGGATCACCCCGGCAACACCCTCGCCGCCTGCCGCGCAGTTGCCGGTTTCCGCGCCCGTGACCAGCGAACCGGCAACTACCGGAACCCCAGGATCCGTGTGCCGCCGAACCATTGACCCGGAGTCAGCGCCTCCGGAAAGATTCGCGACCATGACTACGCGCGTAAACCTTCTGTCGCGGTGGCTGGTCGCCCCGCTGCGGTGGGCGGCTCTGCTGTCGGTGCTGGTGTCGGTCGGCGTGTTCTTCGCCGGGGCCGGAGCCGCTCAGGCGGCACCCGCCTGCGGGGTGCTCTCCACCGGCGCGGCGCCGCAGGCGACCGCCGCCGTCCGTTCCGCCTGCGGGCTGATAGGCACCCCGTACTCGTGGGGCGGCGGCCACGGCTCGCAGCCCGGTCCGACGTACGGCCTCTGCGACCCCGCCAACGGCGCCCCCAACGACTGCAACGTCCGCGGCCTGGACTGCTCCGGCATGGTCCGCTACGCCTACGACCTGGCGGTCGGCACGGACGTCATCAACGGCACCACCCGGACCCAGTGGCCGACCTCCCGGGCGGTCGCCCGCTACTACCGGGCGGACGGGACCGCACCGCTGCTCCCCGGCGACCTGGTGTACTTCGGCAACACCGCCTCCACCATCCACCACGTCGCGATGTACCTCGGGCAGGGCTGGATCGTCGAGGCCCCCTACTCCGGCGGCTACGTCCAGGTGGCGGCGCTCTCCTCGCACGGCGACTACTACGGCGCGATCCGGCTGTACGGCCCCGGCAGCACCTCGCCGACGACGCCGCCCACCACCCCGCCTCCGTCGAACAGCGGCCAGTACTGGGTGGACACCAACGCCAACGCGCCGGTGTTCGGTTCCCCGACCTCCACCACGAGCACGGGAACGCTGTACCGGGGCACGAACTACGTCTACTGCAAGGCGTGGGGCCGCGAGGTCTCCAGCGGCGCCGGCTACAACCACTGGTGGCTGAAGACCGACCCGGACAGCGGCCCCGGCGGCCAGTGGGTGTCCGCGTTCTACCTGTCCCGGTGGGGCAACGACGTGGCCAAGGACAACAACGGCACCACCGTCCCCGACTGCCCGGGTGGCGGCACCCCGCCCGCCACCGGCAAGTACTGGGTGGACACCAACGCCACCGCGAACGTCTACGCCTCGCCGACCTCCACCAACGCCACCGGGACGCTGTACCAGGGGACCAACTACGTCTACTGCAAGGCCTGGGGCCGTGAGGTCTCCAGCGGCGCCGGCTACAACCACTGGTGGCTGAAGACCGACTCGGACGGCGGCCCCGCCGGCCAGTGGGTGTCCGCCTACTACCTGTCCCGATGGGGCAACGACGTGGCCAAGGACAACAACGGCACCACCATCCCCGACTGCTAGGACCTGGGCAGGACCCGTTCAGGACCCGTTCAGGACCCGTTCCGGCCGTGCCGGCCGTGCCGCCGCCGAACGGCTCGCCAC
>NZ_JBIVVI010000015.1:0-20378 GCF_044757675.1 Kitasatospora sp. NPDC091257 | reverse complement strand
CGCAGGAGGGGGAGGGTGGTGGGCCGGTGACAGCCTGCCCGCGTTCACGAACGCGTCAGGCGACGTTACTCGGGCGACGTTACGGGGTCGAGCGTACGGCAAGCCCGACCCCGCGCGTCGCTCCGGTCGCCCGGTTCAGCGGCGTTCCTGCTTGGCCTTGCACTGCACGCAGAGCGTCGCCCTGGGGAAGGCCTGCATCCGGGCCTTGCCGATGGCCTGCCCGCAGGACTCGCAGGTGCCGAAGCCGACGCCCTCCAGCCGATCCAGCGCGCGCTCGGTCTGGGCCAGGCTGTCCCGCGCGTTGTTGGCCAGCGCCAGCTCGCTCTCCCGCGAGATGTTCTTCGTACCGGCGTCCACCTGGTCGTCGCCGGCTCCGTCGTTGGAGTCGCGCATCAGGCCGGAGATGGCCGCCTCGGCGGCGCCGATCTCGGTCCGGAGCCGGTCCAGGTCGCTGATCAGCTCGTCGTGCAGCTCGTGGACCTCCTCGGCGGTCCACGGGTCCTCGCCGGGCCGGACCGGCAGCGTGGCCGGGTCCACCGACTCGGCGCCGCGCGGCGCGGTGACGGTGTCGGTGCTGCTCTTCGGTGCGGTAGTGGTCACGGGCCCCTCCCCTGGGTCGACCGCCACGGCCTTGCGTGCCCGCTTGGTGGCGGTGCCCGCGCCGGTTCCCTTCTCAGCCATGGCTTTCGACCCCATCTACGAACGAATCGAGCCGCCGGTTCCCGGCGGCTTCCAGTGCCGGAACGATAATCCCGATCAAAACCGGTCACAACATGACATACCGACGCCTCATAACGTTCCCACCCAGGCAGCCGTCCCAACCGTCACGCCCCGTGCGCTCAGAGATTTGTGCCCAGATCGACTCCGGCTAACCTCCCTCGGCGAACGCCCCCGGAACGCTCCCGGAGCGCCCCCGGAGTGCTCCGGACCGCCCACCGGGAAACGGTTTGGACAAACCGCCGCGCCCGGCCGATACACTGGCGGGGCAAGGCGCAGATGGGACGAGTACCGACGTACGCAGCCACCAGCGACCCGGGGACGGTGCGAGCCCGGGGGTGTGCACGACGGGAAGATCACCCCGGAGCCGCCGGAAGAACGGCCGCCGCGATGCCGCGGTGGCCCACTAGACCCGGCAGCAAGCCCAAACAAGAGGGCCGCGAACGCAGCACCGCGGCCAAGGAGGGTGGTACCGCGGGACGGCCGGGCCGTCTCGTCCCTCCGGAGGATCCAGTCCCGCATCCACCGGAGGTAGACGCCGCGATGGCCAGCTCCTACAACCCCGTCCCCGCGCAGGTGGATCTGCCTGCCCTGGAGCACCAGATCCTGTCCTTCTGGCAGGACAACAAGATCTTCCAGCGCAGCCTGGAGCAGTCCGAGGGCCGCCCCGAGTGGGTGTTCTACGAGGGCCCGCCCACCGCCAACGGCATGCCCGGCGCCCACCACATCGAGGCCCGCGTCTTCAAGGACGTCTTCCCGCGCTTCCGGACCATGAAGGGCTACCACGTCGCCCGCAAGGCCGGCTGGGACTGCCACGGCCTGCCGGTCGAGCTCGCCGTCGAGAAGGAGCTGGGCTTCTCCGGCAAGCAGGACATCGAGGCGTACGGCATCGCCGAGTTCAACGCCAAGTGCCGCGACTCGGTGACCCGCCACACCGACGCCTTCGCCGAGCTGACCACCCGCATGGGCTACTGGGTCGACCTCGACGAGGCCTACCGGACGATGGACCCGTCGTACGTCCAGTCCGTCTGGTGGTCGCTCCAGCAGATCTTCGACAAGGGCCTGCTGGTCCAGGACCACCGGGTCGCCCCCTGGTGCCCGCGCTGCGGCACCGGCCTGTCGGACCACGAGCTGGCCCAGGGCTACGAGACCGTGGTCGACCCCTCGGTCTTCGTCCGCTTCCCGCTCACCAGCGGCCCGCTGGCCGGCCGGGCCGCCCTGCTGGTGTGGACCACCACCCCGTGGACCCTGGTCTCCAACACCGCCGCCGCCGTCCACCCGGAGGTCACCTACGTGGTGGCCACCGACGGCGAGGAGCAGCTGGTCGTCGCCGAGCCGCTGGTCGCCAAGGCGCTCGGCGAGGGCTGGGAGACCACCGGCGAGTCCTTCACCGGCGCCGAGATGGAGCGCTGGGCCTACCGCCGCCCCTTCGACCTGGTCGAGATCGAGAACGCCCACTACGTCCTCAACGCCGACTACGTCACCACCGAGGACGGCACCGGCATCGTCCACCAGTCCCCCGCCTTCGGCGCGGACGACCTCGCGACCTGCCGCAAGTACGGCCTGCCGGTGGTCAACCCGGTGCTCGGCGACGGCACCTTCGCCCCCGAGGTCCCGCTGGTCGGCGGCCAGTTCTTCAAGAAGGCCGACGAGGCCCTGGTCGCGGACCTCAAGGAGCGCGGCCTGCTCTTCCGTCACCTGCCGTACGAGCACAGCTACCCGCACTGCTGGCGCTGCCACACCGCGCTGCTCTACTACGCGCAGCCGTCCTGGTACATCCGGACCACCGCCGTCAAGGACGCGATGATCCGCGAGAACGAGGCCACCAACTGGTTCCCGGACACGGTCAAGCACGGCCGTTTCGGCGACTGGCTGAACAACAACATCGACTGGGCACTCAGCCGCAACCGCTACTGGGGCACCCCGCTGCCGATCTGGCGCTGCGAGGAGGGCCACCTCACCTGCGTCGGCTCGCTGGCCGAGCTGTCCGAGCTCACCGGCACCGACCAGAGCGGCCTCGACCCGCACCGCCCGTACATCGACGCGGTGACCTTCGCCTGCCGCGACTGCGGCGGCACCGCCACCCGCGTGCCCGAGGTCATCGACGCCTGGTACGACTCGGGCTCGATGCCCTTCGCCCAGTACGGCTACCCGTACCAGAACAAGGAGCTGTTCGAGAAGCGCTACCCGGCGCAGTTCATCTCCGAGGCGATCGACCAGACCCGCGGCTGGTTCTACACGCTGATGGCGGTCGGCACCCTGGTGTTCGACAGGAACAGCTACGAGAACGTCGTCTGCCTGGGCCACATCCTGGCCGAGGACGGCCGCAAGATGTCCAAGCACCTGGGCAACATCCTCCAGCCGATCCCGCTGATGGACCAGCACGGCGCCGACGCCGTCCGCTGGTTCATGGCGGCCGGCGGCTCGCCCTGGTCGGCCCGCCGGGTCGGCCACGGCACCATCCAGGAGGTGGTCCGCAAGACCCTCCTCACCTACTGGAACACCGTCGCCTTCCAGGCCCTGTACGCCCGCACCTCGAACTGGGCGCCCTCGGCGAACGACCCGGCCCCGGCCGACCGCCCGCAGCTGGACCGCTGGGTGCTCTCCGAGCTGAACACCCTGGTCCGCGAGGTCGACGCGGCCTACGAGGCGTACGACACCCAGCGCGCCGGCAAGCTGCTGTCGGGCTTCGTCGACGACCTGTCCAACTGGTACGTCCGCCGCGGCCGCCGCCGCTTCTGGCAGGGCGACGCCGCCGCGCTCGCCACGCTGCACGAGGCGCTGGAGACGGTCACCCGCCTGATGGCCCCGCTCACCCCGTTCATCACCGAGCGGGTCTGGCAGGACCTGGTCGTCCCGGTCGCCCCGGAGGCCCCGGCCTCGGTGCACCTGGCCACCTGGCCGGAGGCCGACGAGTCGCTGATCGACACCGAGCTCTCCCGGCACATGGCGCTGGTCCGCCGCCTGGTCGAGCTGGGCCGGGCCACCCGCGCCGAGTCCGGCGTGAAGACCCGTCAGCCGCTCTCGCGCGCGCTGGTCGCCGCCCAGGGCTGGGAGGAGCTGCCGGCCGACCTGCGCGCGCAGATCGCCGAGGAGCTCAACGTCTCCACCCTGGAGTCGCTGGCGGAGGTCGGCGGTTCGCTGGTCGACACCAGCGCCAAGGCCAACTTCCGCGCGCTGGGCAAGCGTTTCGGCAAGGGCGTCCAGGACGTCGCCAAGGCGGTCGCCGCCACCGACGCCGCCCGCCTGGCCGCCGAACTGCGCGCCTCGGGCACCACCTCCGTCGAACTGAACGGTGAACCGATCACCCTCTCCCCCGACGAGGTGATCATCACCGAGACCCCGCGCGAGGGCTGGGCCGTCGCCAACGAGTCCGGCGCCACCGTCGCCCTCGACCTGGCCATCACCCCGGAGCTCAAGCGGCTCGGCATCGCCCGCGACGCCATCCGCCAGATCCAGGAGGCCCGCAAGAACTCCGGCCTGGACGTCGCCGACCGCATCGTCCTGCGCTGGCGCGCCACCTCGGAGGAGACCGCCGAAGCCATCGCCGAACACGGCCCCCTCGTCGCCGAGGAGGTCCTCGCCACCGACTTCGCCGCCGGTGCCGCCGACTGGGACTCCGAGACCTTCGCGGACGACTCCCTCGGCCTCGCCTTCCAACTCCGCAAGGCCTGACCCGCACCACCCCCGAACCGCGCCCAACGCCCCGGCCGGAGGCTCGGGTTGCCGCACGACCGACGTGCCGTCGTCCTCGCGCTGGTCGAAGACCTCGCCGGCCGTCAGGACGCACATTCCGGAGCCGATGCAGCGTTCGGCGTCCACGGTGATCCTCATCGATCACGCGTCCCAGGTGACGGGGAGGCTCTTCACCCCGTAGATGTCCGCGAGCTCCGGGCGCAGGGAGACCTCCTCGGGCGGTACGGCCAGGCGCAGCGTCGGGAAGCGGTCGAGCAGCGCGGGGAAGGCGACCCGCATCTCGATGCGGGCCAGCTGTTGGCCCAGGCACTGGTGGATGCCGTGGCCGAAGGCCAGGTGTCCGCCGTCCTGCCTCCGCAGGTCGAGCACATGGGGATCGGGGAAGCGCTCGGGATCGCGGTTGGCGGTGTTGAACGAGAGGATCACCCGCTCGCCGGCCCTGACGGTCCGGCCGCCGAGTTCGACGTCCTCCAGGGCCGTCCGCATGAAGGTCTTGGCGACGCTCAGGTACCGCAGCAGTTCCTCCACGGCCCGGTCGGCGAGCGCGGGATCGCCCCGCAGCGCGGCCAGTTGGTCCGGGTTGCGCAGCAGCGCGAAGGTTCCGAGGGCCAGCATGTTCGCGGTGGTGTCGAGACCGGCCGCGAGCAGGATCAGGCTGATCCCCTTCAGTTCCTCGTCGGTCAGATCGCTGTCGGTGAGGTCGCTGAGCACGTCGTCGGTGGGGTTGGCGCGCTTGGCGGCCACCAGCTCGGCCAGGTACTCCTGGGTCGAGGCGTAGGCCGCCATGAGGTCCTCGTCGCTCGTCTCCCCGTTCATGAACGAGTCGACCTGCTCCTGGAAGGAGCCCCGGTCCTCGTACGGCACCCCGAGCAGCTCGCAGATCACGATGGCGGGGATGGGCTTGGCGAACGCGGTCACCAGGTCCGTCGGAGGCCCGGCCGCCTCCATGGCGTCCAGGCGGGCGGTGGTGACCTGCTCGATGCGCTCGGTGAGCAGCCGCATCCGCCGTACGGTGAACTTGCCCGTCAGGGGCTTGCGGTAGCGGCTGTGCTGGGGCTCGTCCATGAGGACGAACTCCCCGGGCGGCGCCGGCGGGATCTGGAAGTCGCCGTAGTCGATGGTCGGGTGGAGCATCAGGTCCTTGCGCGAGCTGAACCTCGTGTCGGCCAGCACCGCCCTGACCAGGTCGTATCCGGTGACCAGCCAGCCGGGCCGTCCGCCGGGGAAGGTGTAGCGGCTCATCGGCGCGTGCCGGCGGGCGTCGATCAGCTCGGCGGGCGGGTCGAAGGGACAGCCGGGGCGGCGTGCCACCGGCATGGTCGTGACGGTGTGCGGGGATTCACCCATGGCCGTTCCTCGTTTCGCGTTGCCGCACGTTCGGATAACTGGAAAGCTACGGCTGTTTCTGGCTCGACGTCAATCGGATGAAACGCGTCTTCCCAGCTCAGTAACGGTAAATTGATGCAATGACGCTGAACTCGAACGCAATGGATCGTTGCAATGGATGAAGGTTAAGGCAATGTCGCGCCCGGGCTCGCTCACGCGTGCAGGTCAGGCCGGGTAGCTGAACACGGCGGTGAGCTGTGGCAGCGCGTCCCAGCCGACGACCGCGCTGCCGGCGGACTCGGACAGCGCACGGATGTAGGTGCCCGCGTACCCCTCGTCGGTCAGGTAGACGCCCCAGGTCGCGAGCCAGTCCCGCACCTCGCCGGTCTCCGCGTCCTGCACCGGCTCCGGCTGCGCCGGGGCCTTGCGCTGCACCAGGAAACGTCGTCGGTCGCACTCCGTCAGGGCCCGCCGCCAGTCCCCGTCGGACGTCTCCCAGCCGGCGACGATGCCGCCGCCGCGCGCGTCGTTGTTCGGCTTGAGGATCAGTTCCTCCCGATGGGCGCGGCAGTAGTCGATCAGATCGACCACGTCGCCGTCCACCTCGACCGTGCCCTCGGCCATCGACCGCGTCCACGGCAGCATTCCGTCGATCAGGGCCAGCTCCTCCTCGGCCAGGGCGGCCCGGAACCGGGGGTCGTGCAGCATCGGCAGGATGCCCTTGTTGCCGTGCAGGTCGGTACAGATCGGGGTCAGCTGCACGGTCCGGCCCTCCTCGTGGGCGCGGAAGACCGGCTCCATGGCCCCGGCGACCTCGGGGTCGGCGAGGATCTGGTCCACCGACACGTAGCGGAGGATCACGTCCACCGGGGTGCCGTCCAGGTGGATCTTCCCGCCCGGCGAGCTCAACTCGCCCACCTCGGCCAGCCGGAGGTCGATTCCCTTGCCCCGCATGTACTCCTGGAAGGGCAGCATGTACTTCCGGTACTGGGCCACCCGGCCGTTGCTCTCCAGCATCACGACCACCGGCGTGCCGGCGGCGGACACGCTCTCGGCGCAGCGGGTGAGCATGCGGGCGATGCCCGCCCCGATGTCGGGGTAGGTCAGCCGGTGCTTCTCGGCGAACTCCCGGAACCTGGGCACGTCCATCAGCGCCCGCGGGATGTCGCCGGTCCGTTCCATGCCGCCGAGGTCGGCGCCGATGTTGAACTCCAGCAGTCGCCAGGAGTCGCCGTCACGGTGCAGGTCGGCCCGGCCGTACGGGATCGGCGGCACGAGTCCGTTCCGGCGGACGAGCTCCACCGACCGGCGGTCGAGCCCGAGCGCCTCGCCGTAGGCGAACACGTCGCCACCGTGGAGCCTGCCGGGCAGGGAGACGATCAGGTCGTGGAACCGCATGAGCCGGTCGGCGACGCCGCGGATCGCGGTCTCCTCGACGAACAGTGGCCGGCCGAGCACCCGCCCGTCGAAGGCCGCGGTGAAGTGCGGCGGGAACCGCAGGTGGTCGACGACCCCGCGCAGGCCGTCGCGCCCCTCGGCGGCGCATTCGTCCAGGTAGGACCGGGTGACGGGGCAGGGGTTCCGGTTCATGCGGTGACCGTTCGCTGGTA
This sequence comes from Kitasatospora sp. NPDC091257, assembly GCF_044757675.1. NCBI lineage: Bacteria > Bacillati > Actinomycetota > Actinomycetes > Kitasatosporales > Streptomycetaceae > Kitasatospora > Kitasatospora sp. NPDC091257. The sequence goes on along the minus strand of NZ_JBIVVI010000015.1, from coordinate 13,029 downwards.
GAGGGTGGGCACCTTGCCGCGCTCGGTGCGCTCGAAGTCGCCGCGCTCGACGTGCTCCACGGTGAACCCCAGGCAGCGCGGGCCGGTGACGATCTGGTTGAGCTCGACGGTGTCCGCGAAGGCCGCGACCACCGCGTCGACGGTGATGTCCCCGGGTGTGCTCGGTGACAGCAGCAGCCGTACCCGGTACCGGTTGACGGTCCAGAGCACCTGAAACTGGCAGTCGGCGGGATCGGTGATGCCCAACCGGGCGAGCCGCGACATCAACTGGTCGGCGGAGACGGTCTCGGAGTCCACGTTCAGCGACTGCCGGGCCCGGCCGAGCAGGGTGAGCACGGAGGCCTGGCTGCCGCAGCGGCACGGCTGGGTGCTCAGCCGGCCCCGGTCGCCGATGGCGTAGCGGAACAGGGCCATGCCGGTGTCGCTCAGCGGCGTGACCAGGACCTCGCCCTCCTCGCCGGCGGCCACGGCGAGCCCGGTCTCCTCGTCGACGATCTCCACCACCATCGCGTCCTCGTGCACGTGGTGGTCGTTGCCGGACAGCCACTGGCACTGGTAGCCGATGGGCCCGGTCTCGGTGGTGGAGTAGGCCAGCGAGCGGACCGTCAGTCCGGGCAGGGCGGCGGTGAGCGCCGCGGTGCGGCTGGCGCCGAGGCTCTCCCCGATGTAGAGGTAGGTCCGCATCGAGGCGAGCAGGTCCGGGGGCTTTCCGGTGAGCAGGTCCACCCCGTACCCCGGTGGCGCGGCCAAGGTGTCGATCGCGTGCTCGGAGATCATCTTCGCCGTCTCCGCGACGCTGGTGACGTTGCCCAGGGGGTACACCCGCGCGCCGAGCAGCCGAGCGACCTCCTGGGTGAAGAGGAAGGATCCGTTGAGTTCGGCCCCGTAGAGGCAGTTCGCCACCCGGCGGGGCGGCTCGGGCAGGGTCGCGCGCAGCCCGCGCGCGCCGAGCGCGGACACCTGCTCGTTGAACGCCCAGGAGTGGTACATCATCTTGACCTTGCTGGAGGTCCCGCTCGAACGAAGCACCATGCCGGGCTGGTCGCCGTCGATCAGGAACTCCACCGAGTGCGGCGGACAGCCGTCGGCCAGCGCGGACGGGGTCAGCACGGGCAGTTCCGGCAACCGGTCCAGGCTGTGCACGGAGTCGAGCCCGGGCCAGCGGCGCAGCACCGCGGGCGTGCGCCGGGCCGCGGTCACCAACCGCGTGAAGTTGTGCGCCCGCAGTCGCTCGATCTCCTCCCGGCTGATGGCGTCCAGGTCGGCGGCGAGCCGAATGCCGGTGTTCATCGGGAACCTCCGTTGTGTGCTGATCTCGTCGCGCACGATCACCGTGCCTGCCCGGACGGCTCCGCGCGGCGCAACGCGTCCTTGCTCGGGGGGCCGCTGCCGCCGGTGCGATTCCGGCGCGGCCCCGGCGCCGACGGGCCGGCCGCACCGGGCATTCGGTTGGTCCCATTCCCATTCCGTCGACGCCCGAACACTAGATTCCGTCGGACGACCGGACGACCGGCTTCTTTGCGTTATGGGGCGGCATTTCTTGCTGAGGGCCGCATTTGTTGCGCGAATTATCCGACCCTCGACGGGAGGCGTTCCGGTTCGTCCAACTCCCGCCAAACCCGGAACACGAACGGCCACAGCGAAACGAGCAGGCAGAGCCCGCCGAGCACGAGCACCGCGGCGGTCGGCCCGACCGCGTCCAGCAGCACCCCGGCCAGCAGCAGTCCCAGCGGCATGGCCGCGTTGGCCGAGGCGTGGAACGCCGCGAACACCCGGCCGCGCAGCCCCTCGGGCACCCGGGCGTACTTGACCGCGGCGATCACCGGGTTGATCGGGCCGTTCGCCATCATGCAGGCCGAGACCACCAGCACCAGCAGCACCGGGTGCGGGTCGGCCGCCACGGCCAGGAAGACGGGCGCGCCGGAGACCAGGGAGCAGATCGCGAACACCCGCCACCGACGGCCGCCGTCGCCCAGCCAGCCGTACAGCGCCGTGCCCAGGATGCTGGCGCCGCTGGACGCGGCGATCAGCACGCCGACCAGCGTGCTGTCGTGCCACACGGTCAGTCCGTAGGCGGGCAGCAGCACCGAGAGCAGCCCGACGGTGAGGGCGTTCAAGGCCGCGCACTGCACGCCGATGACCAGCAGCAACCGGTCGCGCCGGAAGTGCTCGGCGGCCTGCTTGAGCTCCCGCAGGTAGCCGTGCGCGCCGCCGGCCGGCTCACGCCCGGCGGCGGCCGCGGGCCGGACCAGGAGGCCCACCAGCGCCGCCGCGGTGAGCAGCGCCGCGCCGTCGGCCAGCAGGACCCAGGTGGGTCCGATCAGCCCGATCAGAATGCCGCCGAGCGGCGCGCCGAGCAGGTCTCCGGTGCGCAACGCGGACTCCTCCGCGCTGGTGCCCCGCTCGACGCGGACGCCGGTCGCGGCCAGGACGGCGGGCAGCAGCACCTGTTTGGCGCTGCGGGAGGGTGCTCGACCGGCGCCGATCCCGAACACCAGGACCACGAGCACCGGCAGCGACAGCAGGTCCAGTGCTTCCGCGGCCGGGATCGCGAGCACCGCGACGGAGGCCGCCAGGTCGGCCATGATGCTGCCGCGCCACGCGCCGTACCGGTCCAGCAGCGGGCCGACCAGCACCACCGAGAGGACCAGCCCGAGCGTTTCGGCGGCGGCCACGGCCCCGGTCTGGAGGCCGCTGCCGGTTCTGGACAGCACGAACCAGGGAAGGGCGATCATCGTCATCGTCGCGCCGCACGAGGACACGCCGCACGCGGCGACGAGTGCGAACAACGGCAGGCGACGGATCACCGGCGTACTCCGCGGAACAAAGTGTTCACGATTCCCCTAAATGCCGATTTTCGGATGCTAGTATCCGCTGGACCATTCATCGAATAATCCAATTCGGAGTCTCACCCGTGGATCCTGTTGTCACTGACCGGCTGGTGCTGCGTTCCTTCACCGAGGCGGATATCGACGACCTGCACGACATCCAGCGCCGTCCGGACGTGACCCGGTACCTGCTGTGGGACGCCCGCACCCGCGAGGAGACGCGCACCGCGCTGGCCACCAGGATCTCGGAGTCCGAGCTGGCCGGGGAGGGCGACAACCTGGCCGTCGCGGTGGAGCTGCGCGAGTCCGGCCGGCTCATCGGCGAGTTCAACCTGGACTGGCTGAGCGCCGAACTGGGCCGCGCCGAGATCGGTTTCGTGATGAACCCCGACCACGGCGGCCGCGGGTACGCCACCGAAGCCGGCCGCGAGGTGCTGCGGCTGGCGTTCGAGCGGTACGGCTTCCACCGGGTGGTCGGCATGTGCAACGGGAACAACGTTTCGTCGATGCGGCTGATGGAGCGTCTCGGCATGCGTCGGGAGGCGTTCTTCGTGCAGGGCGAGATGCTCAAGGGGCAGCGGGCGGACCTGGCCGTGTACGCGATGCTGGGCACCGAGTGGGCCGGCGCGGACGTCATCGCCGAGGGAACTCCGGTCGCCCGGGGATGACGTCCGCACGTCGTGGTGGTCGCCCCTAGAGGGTGGTGGCCACCGCGGCGGGGTCGCTCGCGCGGAGGTAGTCCGCGAGCGTGTCGTAGCGTTCACGGAGCTGACGCTTGAGCACCTTGCCGGTGACGCCCTGCGGGATGTCGGTGACGGAGCGGGTCAGTTCGAGCACGGCCAGCGTGGGGTGGCCGGCCGCGCCGAGCACGGTGTTGGCCGAGGCGAGCAGCTGCGACGGGTCGAGGTGCTCGCCGTGGGCGGCGACCAGTGCCACCGCGACCGTGTTCCCGCCGTGCCGGCCGGCCACGACCGTGCAGTCCACGATCACCGGCAGCTCGTTGAGCAGGAGTTCCTCCATCTGCACCGAGTGCGCGGGGCCCGCCGCGGTCTCGATGGTGTCCACCGCCCGGTCCACCTGGTAGAAGTCGCCGGCCTCGTCCTGGTACGCCAGGTCGCCGGACAGCCAGTACCCGGACAGCCGGCTGCGGTAGGTGGTGTCGGAGTCGTTCCAGTACCCCGCGGTGATGGTGGGGCCCTTGGCGCCCAGCAGTCCGATCTCGCCGCGGTCGGCCGCGGTGCCGTCCCGGCGCAGCACGACGACCTCGGACAGCGCGTCGGGACGGCCGATGCAGCGGTCGTTGCGCTGTGAGGCCAGCGAGCGCGGCTGCACCATCAGGCCCCAGCCCAGTTCGGTGGCGCCGAAGCGGTCGTAGAACACCGCGGAGGGCAGCTCGGGGTCGCGCTTGCCCAGGATGGCCTTGAGGTGGGCCTCGTGGATGGCGTCGCCCATGGTCACCCAGCTGTCCACCGAGTCGACCGCGCCGTCGGCGACCTCGACGTCGGCCAGTTCCGTGAACGCGTGCGCGAAGGCCATCACCGTGGTCGGCCGGTACCGGCGGATGGCGTCGACCAGGTCGGCGCCGGTGGGGTCGTAGTGGGCGACCATGGGCGTGCCGGCCAGGACGGCGTAGTTGACGTACACCACCGAGCCCAGGTGCGACTGCGGCTGCGCGGCCATCATCAGGTCGTCGGGCGAGTCCAGGTAGTCGGTGAGCCGGAACCGCGGGCCGGCGACGCTGGACGCGTGCGTCTGCACCACCGGCTTGGGGAAGCCCGTGGTGCCCGAGGAATGCAGGATCGAGACCGGGTCGTCGGGCGCGTGCCGGAACCGCGCGGCGGCGGCCAGCTCGGCCTGGGGCGGCGCGGGCACGTCCTCGGCCAGGACGACCCAGCGCGAGCCCGGCAGTTCGGCGAGCTCGGGGCCGAGGAGGTCGCGCCGGCCGCGGGTCGTGTACACGCCGACCGGCTCGGTGCGCCGGATCAGTTCGAGCGCGTTCTCCTTGGGGGCCTTGCTGTTGATCAGCACCGCGATCGCGCCGATGGTCGCCAGCGCGTGCAGGTGGACCGAGTACGCGAAGGAGTCCTCGATGTGGACCGCGACCCGGTCCCGGGGCCGCACGCCCCGGTCGAGGTACCAGACCGACCAGCTCTGCACGAGCCGGTCCAGCCCGCGGAGGCTGAACTCGGTCGTCGTCCCGCCGTCGCAGGTGGCGACCGGCCGGCCGGTGGCGATGAACGGCAGGTCCGGGTTCGGGCTGACGGCCAGCGCCGACTCCAGGACGTTCCCGCCCCCGAGACGGGGATCCGCGGCGAGCTTCGCACGTGACTCGGCGGACAGCAGGGTTCGAGCGGACAAGGTCATCGGCGCGCCTTCCGGTGATGGTTTCCGGGAACCGATCGTCCGTGGACGTGCCGGAAGCGACAAGGTCTTTCTTGCGCATGTGGACCTCGGTTGTTGCGCGAGACCGCGTTTGTTGCCGCAACCGCCGCGCGGGCTCCTGCGGACCGCCGTTGGCAGGTACATCTGGAAGAGCCCTTCGGTGGGCGAGACGATCACGAGGAGATTCCAGGTGACCATGGGGGATTCGGCGGCACGATCCGGCGGAGCGGACCGTCGACTCGAGGAACTGCGGGGCGAACTGGACGGCATCGACGCCCGTCTGCTGGACGTGCTGCGCGACCGGATCGACGTCTGTGTGCGCGTCGCCCACCACAAGAGGGAGCACGGCGTCCCGATGATGCAGCCGCACCGCATCGGCATCGTGCAGGAGCGGGCCGCGCGGTACGGCGAGCGCAACGGGATCGACCAGGACTTCCTGCGCCGGCTGTACGACCTGATCATCGCCGAGACCTGCCGGGTCGAGGACCTGGTCATGGGCAACACCCCGGCGACCTAGGCACCACGGCCACACTGAAGGAAGGACAGACCGGGCAATGCGGATGTTGCTGATCGACAACTACGACTCGTTCACCTACAACCTGTACCAGCTGCTCGGCGAGGTGACCGGCCGGGCGCCGGTCGTGGTGCGCAACGACGCCGAATTCCCGGCGGAGCGGATGGCCGAGTTCGACGGCATCGTGGTGTCCCCCGGGCCCGGCCGGCCCGACCGGGCCCGTGACTTCGGCATCAGCTCCCGCGCCGTCCTCGACTCGGGACGGCCGGTGCTCGGCGTGTGCCTCGGCCACCAGGGCATCGCGAACCTGTTCGGCGGCACGGTCGGCCTCGCGCCCGAACCCATGCACGGCCGCAGCTCGCTGGTGCACCACACCGGCGACGGCGTCTTCGCCGGGCTGCCCACGCCGTTCTCGGTGGTGCGCTACCACTCGCTGACCGTCACCGACCTGCCCGAGGTGCTCGAACGCACCGCGTGGACCGAGGACGGCGTGCTGATGGGCCTGCGCCATCGGACGGACCCGCTGTGGGGCGTCCAGTTCCACCCCGAATCCATCAGCAGCGAGCACGGCAGGCTGCTGCTGGCGAACTTCCGCGACCTCGCGATGGACGCGCGCCCCGCTCCGGCCGTCGCCCCGCCTCCACCGGCCGTGCGGCCGACGCCCGCTGACGCCACGCCGGATCTGCGCCTGCACGTGCGCGAGGCGGCGCACGAGCCGGACCCGGACGCGGCGCACCGGGAACTGTTCTCCGGCTCCACCCGCAGCTTCTGGCTGGACAGCAGCGAGACCCGCCACGAACGCTCGCGGTTCTCGATCATGGGCGACGACAGCGGACCGCTGGCCGAGTACGTCTCCTACGACGTCGGCCGGCGGCTGGTCACCGTCACCCACGCGGACGGCCGGGTCGAGGAGGTCCACCGGGACTTCTTCGGCTACCTCCAGGACAGTCTGGCCGCGCGGTCGCTGCCGACACCGGACGGTCTGCCGTTCGACTTCAACCTGGGCTACGTCGGTTACCTGGGCTACGAGTTGAAGGCCGAGACCGGTGGCTCCCGGGCACATCGGGCCGACACCCCCGACGCCGCTCTGCTGTTCGCCGACCGCGCGCTGGTCGTCGACCACGTGGAACACCGGTCGTACCTGCTGGCGTTGAGCACGCCGGAGCACGAGGCGGCCGCGCTCGACTGGCTGGACGGGACGGCGGCTCGGCTGTCCCGGCTCGACGGGTCCGCCGTGGACGATTCGGGCCGGACGGGTGTGCTGGCCGGCGCCGAGGCCGCCGACATGGCCGGCTGGGAGACCGCCCGTCCGCGCCACGACCGCGAGGGCTACCTCAAGCGGATCGAGGACTGCCTCGACGAGATCCGGCTCGGCGAGTCCTACGAGATCTGCCTGACCAACACGGTCACCGTGGACGAGAGGATCGATCCCCGGCACACCTACTCCCGGCTGCGCCGGATCAGCCCGGTGCCCTACGGGGCCTTCCTGGACTTCGCCGAGGTCGCGGTGCTCAGCGCGTCGCCGGAGCGGTTCCTGCGGATCGGCGCCGACGGCGTCGTGGAGTCCAAGCCCATCAAGGGAACCCGGCCCCGCGGCGGCACTCCCGACCAGGACGAGCTGCTCAAGCTGGACCTCTCCACGCACGAGAAGGACCGCGCGGAGAACCTGATGATCGTCGACCTGGTGCGCAACGACCTGAACACGGTGTGCGAGATCGGCTCGGTGCACGTCCCGGTGCTGTTCGACGTGGAGACGTACGCGCCGGTGCACCAGCTGGTCTCCACCGTCCGCGGCACGCTGCGGGCGGAGGAGAGCGCGGTCGGCTGCGTGCGCGCGGCGTTCCCCGGCGGCTCCATGACCGGTGCGCCGAAGGTGCGCACGATGGAGATCATCGACCGGCTGGAGGAGGGGCCGCGCGGCGTCTACAGCGGTTCGCTGGGCTGGTTCGCCCTGTCCGGCGCCGCGGATCTGAGCATCGTGATACGGACCCTGGTCGCCACCGACGAACGGATGAGCTTCGGCGTCGGCGGCGCGATCGTGGCGCTGTCGGACCCCGACGAGGAGTACGAGGAGACCGTGGTGAAATCGCGCGCGGTGCTCACCGCGGTCGCGGCGACGGCGCTGCGCCCCGCGCTGGGAGGACTGGCATGAGCGGGGCCGGAGTTCGGTCGCTGCGGCGTTGTCTGGTGGCGGGCGGCGCCGGCGCGGTCGGCGGCATGTTCGCCTCGTTGCTGGCCGGTTCGGGCGCCGAGGTCGTCGTGGTGGACCCGGCCGGTGGCGACCTCGCCGGGGACATCACCTCGCCCGGTGACGCCCTGGTCGCGGAGCTGGGCACGGCGGATCTGGTGCTGCTGGCGGTGCCCGAGCGCACGGGGCTGGCCGCGATCCCGCTCATCGCTCCGCACCTGCGTCCCGGTGCGCTGCTGGTGGACACACTGTCCGTGAAGGACGCCGTGGTGACCGCGCTCCAGGGCGTCGAAGGCGTGCAGGCCGTCAGCCTGAACCCGATGTTCGCGCCGGCCCTGGGCATGCCCGGCAAGCCGGTCGCCACCGTCGTGGTGCACGACGGGCCGGCCGCGGCCGAACTGCTGCGCCTGCTCGCCGAGTGGGGCGGCCGACCGGTGCTGCTCGACGCCGAGCGGCACGACCGGCTCACCGCCGCCGCGCAGGTGCTCACCCACGCCAGCGTGCTCGGTTTCGGGCTGGCGCTGGAGGAACTCGGCACCGACATCGGCGAACTCGGCGTGATCGCCCCGCCGCCGCACGCGACCATGCTGGCCCTGCTGGCCAGGATCGCCTCCGGGACACCGGAGGTGTACTGGGACATCCAGGTCGCCAATCCCGACGCCGCGCGGGCCCGCGGTGCGCTGGCCGCGTCCGTGCGCCGACTGGCCGACCTGATCGACGGCGGCGACGAAGCCGGGTTCGCCGCGGCGCAGGGCCGGCTGCGCGACCATTTCGGCACCGCCCTGGACGAGCACCGCGACACCTGCGCCCACCTGTTCGACGCCCTGTCCGCGTCCACCCGAATCGAGGCGACATGATCCATCCGCAGCAGGAGACACAGCCGGCCAACTGGGTCGAGTCCCGCATCAACAAGACGTCCGACTCCCTGGACGTGGCGTTCGAGCAAGGCCTGACCGGGCACGTGGTCACCGGCCGCAAGCCCGGCAAGGTGGTCTGCCTGGCGGACGGCACCGAGGCGCTGGAGTTCGTGTCCTGCTCCTACCTGGGTCTGGAGGAGCACCCCGCGCTGGTGACGGCCGCCGAGGAGGCGCTGCGCCGCTTCGGCGTGCACCTGTCGACCTCCCGCAACCGGATGCGCCCGCACTACCTCGGCGAGTTGGAGGACCTGCTCTCCACGGTGTACCGCGGCAACAAGGTCGTCCCCTTCACCTCCGTCGGAACCGTCCACCTGGGCCTGCTGCCGCTGCTCGGCGCCGGCGCGCTGCCCAGCTACCCGATCGCGCCCGGCGGCGCGACCTTCCTGGTGGACCGGACCGCGCACTCCTCGATGCAGGTGCTGCGGGGGGTCCTCGACCAGATCGGCCCCGCGCGCCGGTTCGACCTGGAGACGCCCGACTCGCTGGAGTCCGCGCTGCGCGACGCCCGTCGCGACGGGCGCACGCCGATCGTGCTGATCGACGGCGTCGGCTCGATGGGCGGTCTGATCGACGTCGCCGGGATCCTGGAGGCGCTGGCGCCCCACGGGGGACACCTCTACATCGACGACGCGCACGGCATCTCCGTCGCGGGCGAGCACGGCGCCGGCTACGCCTTCGAGGCGCTCGGCGACCGGCTGCCGCCCAACGTGGTCATCGCCGGCTCGCTGTCCAAGGCGTTCGGCGGCTGCGGCGGGTTCGCGGTGGTGCCGAGCGAGGACGACGTGCGTGTGCTGCGCAAGTTCGCGAACCCGCTGGTCTTCGGGCACTCGATCATGCTGCCGATGCTGGCCGCGAACGTCGCCTCGGCCCGGCTGCACCTCGACGGCGAGGTCGCCGCGTTGCAGGAGCGGCTGTGGCGCAACACCGAGGTGTTCGACGAGCTGACCGGCAACCGGCTCGTCAACGCCGGTCTGCGGTCCCCGGTGCGCGGTGCGCACTTCGACACCGAGGAAGCGGCCTTCCGCGCGGCCACCACGCTGAAGGAGGCCGGGGTGCTCATCCTGCCGGCCTTCTTCCCCACCGTGGCCAAGGGCACCGGTCTGATCCGCTTCGCCCTGTCCTCGCTGCACGAACGCGGCCATCTGGAGACGGCCGCGAACATCCTGGAAGGAGTCCGGAACGGATGACCGCCGAGACTGGTGAACCGACGCTGGGTGCGTTCCTGACGGACGCCGAGAAGACCCTCGCCGAGGCCGGCGCCTGGCAGCCGCGCGGGGACGCCGAGAAGCTGGCCGAGTACGTGCTGGGCCGCGCCGTGGAGCGGCTGCCCCTCGACGCCACGCTCGGCCGGGAGGATCTGGCCCGGCTGCGGGAGCTGGTCGCCCGCCGGGCCGACCGCACGCCGGTGGAGTACCTGACCGGCCGTGCCGTGCTCGGCGGTGTCGAGGTCGCGGTGGGTCCGGGCGTCTTCGTGCCCCGCAAGCACACCGAGCCGCTGCTGGCCTGGGGGCTGGACGTGGTGAGCGGGGTGTCCAAGCCGCTCGCGGTGGACCTGTGCACCGGATCGGCGGCGATCGCCCTGGCGGTCGCGCACGCCCGGCCGGACGCGACCGTGCACGCCATCGAGCTCGACCCGGTGGCCCTGACCTGGGCGCGCCGCAACGCCGCACGGCAGGCGGAACTCGGCGACACCCCGATCATCCTGCACGCCGGCAATGTCACCGACGCCGCGATGTTCGCCGACCTGGACGGCACGGTGGACCTGCTGCTGGCCAATCCGCCGTTCGTGGTGGACGGCGTCGTGCTGCCGCCGGAATGGCAGGAGCACCAGCCGTGGCCCGCGCTGTTCGGCGGCCAGGACGGACTGGTCGTGATCCGCGCGGTGGTGGCGGCCGCCACCCGGCTGCTGCGTTCCGGCGGCGGCGTCGCGATCGAACACGACGACGAGCAGGCCGACGTGGTCATGTCCCTGCTGCGGGAACAGGACGCCTTCACCGGCATCAGCTACGGCGTGGACCACTGGGGCACCCCCCGGTACACCACCGCGCGCAGAAAGTAACGAGGAAGACCATGGAACACACGTCACCATCCGAGAGGCTCTCCCGCCGGCAGGTGCTGCGCGGCGGCGCGGTCGTCGCGGGCGCGGGCGCGCTGTGGCTGACCGCCGGCGCGGTGCCCGCGTCCGCGCAGACGCCGCAGCCGAACGGCCGTCCCGGTGAGAGCAGCGTGACCGTGCGGGACAGCGCCAACGTCGGGGTCGCGGTGTCCCCCGACGGCCGCCGGCTCGCGGTGGACATCGCCGGCGGCATCTGGCTGCTGCCGGCCGCGGGCGGCCGGGCCCAGCGGATCACGCCGGAGGAGCACGACGCGACCCGGCCGCACTGGTCGCCCGACGGGCGCCGGATCGTGTTCCAGTCCTTCCTCGACACCGCCTACGACGTGTGGACGATCAACGCCGACGGCACCGGGCTCACCCGGCTCACCACCGGCTGGGGCTTCGACCTGGAGCCGCGCTTCTCGCCCGACGGCAAGCAGGTGGCGTTCGCCTCCGACCGCGACCACGTCAGCCGGATCTGGGTGCTGGACCTCGCGAGCGGGCAGCAGCGCGCCGTCACCGACGCCGACGAGGTGCACGCGGCCCCGGTGTGGTCCCCGGACGGCACGAAGCTCGCCTACGTCGTCGGTGACGGCGCCATCGAGGAGTTGGACCTGGGTTCGGGCCTGCGCAGGCAACTGCCCGGCGTACCCGGCGACGCCATGGTGTCCTCGCCGGTCTACGCACCGGACGGCCAGGTCAGCTACCTGAGCGCGGGCGGCACCGGGACCACGATGATGCTCGGGGCCAAGGCGATCGTGACCGGCGAGGACCTGCCGCCGCTGCCGGTGTCGTGGACCTCGGCGCAGGAGTTCGTCTACAGCTCCGGCGGCCGGCTGCGCCGCCGCTCGCTCTCCGGGGCCGTGCGGGAGATCCCGTTCACCGCCGAACTGCCGTACTCGGCGCGGAACTACCAGCGCAAGCGGCGGAACCTCGTGTCGGACGCGTCGCGCCGGGCGAAGGGCATGGCCGACCCCGCGGTGTCGCGGGACGGCAAGCAGGTGGCGTTCCGCGCGCTGAACGCGCTGTGGCTGCTGCCGATCGGCGGCAGGCCCCGCAAGGTCGTGGACGACGGGTTCTTCGCGGCCGATCCGGACTTCGCGCCCGACGGCAGGTCCCTGGTCTACGTCAGCGACCGCGCCGGCACCGCCAACCTGTGGCGGCTGGACCTGGCGACCGGGCGCTCCGACCGGCTCACCGATCTGCCCGGCGGCCAGCTCGCGCCGCGGTTCTCCCCGGACGGCGCGAAGATCGCCTACCAGGACGAGTCCGGTCAGACCTGGGTGTTCGACGTCGCCGACCGCTCGGTGCGCCAGGTGCTGCCCGCGCTCTACCAGCCGGGCCGGCCGACCTGGTCGCCGGACGGCGGCAGGATCGCGCTGGCCGCGCTGATGCCGTACTCCAAGCGAACCTCGAACGGCAACAACCAGGTGCTGACCGTGGACCTGGCCGACAACAAGGTCCGGTACCAGGAGATCGCGCCGGACCGGTCGATCAGCACCCGCGACAACGACGGCCCGCTGTGGACCTCCGACGGCCGGCACCTGGTGTTCGGCGCGGAGAGCCTCGCCTGGCGGGTCCCGGTGGCCGCCGACGGCACCATCACCGGCGAGCCGCAGCAGCTGACCGACGAGGTCACCGACTCGCTGTCGATCAGCGCGGACGGCACCGTCGTCTACCTGTGCAACGGCGTGCTGCGCACCGTCGGGCCCGACGGCGGCGCGGCCCGCACGATCACCGCCGACCTCACCTACCGTCCGGTACGGGTCAGCGAGCCCACGGTCGTGCGCGCGGGCGCGCTCTGGGACGGTTCCTGCGAGCAACTGCGCCGCGACGTCGACATCGTGGTGCGCGGCGCGACGATCGAGGCGGTGCTGCCCAGGGGCGGCGGCGTGCCCAGCGGCGCGCGGATCGTGGACGCCTCCGGGCTGACGGTGATGCCCGGCCTGATCGACACCCACAACCACTGGAACATGCGCGGCAAGCAGTGGGGCGACCGGCAGGGGCGGCTGTGGCTGTCCTACGGCGTGACCACGAGCAAGTCGCCCGGTGACCTCGCGTACCAGATGGTGGAGAACCGGGAGGCGATGGAGGCCGGCACCAGG
>NZ_JBIVVI010000014.1:0-20541 GCF_044757675.1 Kitasatospora sp. NPDC091257 | reverse complement strand
CCCGCTGCACTGCCCGTACCGTCCGGGCCCCGGCCTCACCCGCGAGGAGATGGTCGTCAAGTACCGCGAGCACCTGCTCGCCCGCCCGGACCTGCTCGCCCTCGTCCCGCCCCTGCGCGACCACCGCCTCGGCTGCTGGTGCGCCCCGCTCCCCTGCCACGCCGACGTCCTCGCCGACCTCGCGGACCACCCGCCGAACTGAGGCCGGGCGGCTCGGAGTCCGGAGAGGTCCACCGTCACGGCGTACCTCCCCCGGGCTGCTGGGCGGGCCTCTCGCTGTGTGGCACGGCCTGGTACGAGCCCTCGTACGAGCGTTGCGGCGGTTTCGGACGGTTCGGGGACTGTTCGATATTCTCCGGACGGGTGGCGGCGTGGGGCCGCCGGTGGGGAAGCGAGAGCCGTATGCAGTCGTCGTCCGGGGGGCCCGCGCGCGGAACGTCGTGGCAGTGGGACGAGGAGACGGACGGCGGCGGGGCCACCGAGGACGTGATCGCGGGCGGCGGGGAGCGCACCGGGCCGAGCCGGCGCCGGCTGCTGCTCGGGGCCGGGGCGCTCGCGGCGGGCGGGGCCGCCTGGGCGCTCGGCCGTTCGGGTGGCGGTGGGGCCCGTCCCTCGCCGGGGCCGACCGGGCCGCCGCCGACCGCGCTGTCCGGCCCGACGCCGCTCTGGACCTACCGCGGACCGGAGGCGATGACCCCGGAGCGGCTGACCGACCCGCCCCGCCGCCCCGTCTTCCTCTCCCGGAAGGGTCTGCAGGTCCTCGATCCGGCGAAGGGCACCGCCGCCCGGCTGCTGGTCTTCGACCCACCGGCCAACCGCAGCTGGCCCAGCGACCTCGACATGCTCGGCACGGTGGTGGTCGGGCCCGACCACCTCTTCACCGCCACCTACCAGGGCCACCTCGAAGCCCGCCACTTCACCGACCCCGCCGCCGACTGGAGCCTGCCGCTGCCCGACGAACTGCAGGGGCAGGTCCACCTCGCCGGCTACGACCGCGACCCCGGCATCCTCTACGGCTACTCCTGGGGCCGCCCGCGGGCCGACGGCAGTTCGACGGGCAACCGCCTCTTCGCCCTGCGGGTCATCGACCGCGCCCTGCTCTGGTCCGTCCGCACCGAGCGGACGGAGCAGCCCGTCACGCCCGCCACCTTCGGCGGGGGCAGCCTCCTCGCCTGCATCCGATTCGTCGACGGCCGCACCGAGGTGGTGGCCCGGGACGCCGTCACCGGCCGCGAGCTGTGGACCGCCCCCGGCGAGGAGGACCTGCGCTGGTGCGTCACCGGCTCGACGTGCGTCTACGTCCCCGACGGCAACGGCGGCGTGCGCATGCTGCTCCCCACCGGCAAGCCGGGCTGGACCCACTCGCCCCACCGGGGCGAGTCCTGGCGGGCGCTGCCGCCCGTCGCGCACAACACCCGGGTGTACATCCCGTGGGACCAGGGCGTCGTCAGCTGCCTCGACGCGTCCTCCGGCGCCGAGCTGTGGTCCTGCCGGCTGCCGTTCCCGCTGGACCGCCGCAGCCGTCCGCTGGTCGCCAACGGCACGCTGTTCGTCCCGGGGACGTCGGTCGGCGGGGTCAGCGCGATCTACCCGGCGACCGGCGAGCTGGGGTGGACCTTCCACGACTCCGGTCCGGGCAAGGACGTCTGGACCCTCGCCACCGACGCGACCCACCAGTACGACGGAACCCGCCTCTACGCGGGCCACGACGACGTCCTGCACGCCCTTCCGCTGAACTGAACGTCCCGACGACACCGACCGTCCCGACGTCCCGACGACACTGAACGTCCCGACGACCCGTCCCGACGACCCGGCAGGAGGGCCCGATGCAGGTACGCCCGATCTCCCCCGAGAAGCTGGCCGAGCTGCTCGCCGACCGCATCGCCGCCCTGCCCGAGGCCCGCGACCGGCGCCTGCGGGTGGCCGTGGACGGCGCGGCGGCGGCCCGCCCCGAGGCACTCGCCGACGCGCTGGTGGAGCCGCTGCGGCTGCGCGGCCACCCGACGCTGCGGGTCTCGGCCTCCGGCTTCCTGCGTCCGGCCTCGATCCGGCTGGAGTACGGCCACCAGGACGCGGACGCCTTCCACGACCTCTGGCTGGACGACGGCGCCCTGGCGCGCGAGGTGCTCGACCCCTTGGAGCCGGGCGGCAGCGGCCGTATCCTGCCCTCGCTGCGCGACCCGGTCACCGACCGCTCGACCCGCGCCCCGTACTCCGAACTCCCGCCCGGCGGCGTGCTGTTGCTGGACGGCGCCCTGCTGCTCGGCCGCTGGCTGCCGCTGGAGCTGTCCGTCCACCTGGCGCTCGGTCCGGCCGCGCTGGCCCGCCGCACCCCGGCCGACCAGCAGTGGACGCTGCCCGCCTTCGCCCGCTACGAGGCGCAGACCGTCCCCGCCGAGGCCGCCGACGTCACCGTCCGGGTGGACGACCCGCGCCACCCCGCGCTGGTCGAGCGGCCGTGACCTCCGGGGCCGGGCCGCGCTGGCAGTAGGGGCACCAGAAGACCGCCCGGTCGCGCGGCGGCGAGCCCTGGCGGCCGGCGACCACGGGGGTCACGCAGCGCGGGCAGGGCCGTCCGGCCCGGCCGTACACCCAGTGCTGGTAGCCGGGCCGGGTGTCGCCGGTGGTGATGTGGCCGGGGCGCAGCTTGTTGGCCTCCAGCATCTGCCGGGCGCGCTCCACCAGCCGGTCGGGGTGCGGGAGTTCGCCGACCTCGGTCCAGGGGGTGACGCCCGCGACGAAGCACAGCTCGTTGGCGTAGACGTTGCCGATCCCGGCGAGGTTGCGCTGGTCGAGCAGGGCCTCGACGACCGGGCGGCCCGGGTGGGCGAGGAGCCGGCGGACGGCCTCGACCGCGTCCCAGTCGGGGCCGAGCAGGTCGGGGCCGAGGTGGCCGACGATCCGCCGTTCGTCGGCGGTGCGCAGCAGTTCGACGACGGGCAGCCGGTAGCCGACGGCGGTGCCCCGGTCGGTGCCGAGGACGGCGCGGATCTGCCGGTCGGGGCCGCCGGTCCACCGCTCGCCGGGGCGGTAGACCTCCCAGCGGCCGTCCATCCGCAGGTGGGTGTGCAGGGTGAGGCCGCCTTCGAAGCGGGTGAGCAGGTGCTTGCCGCGCGGGGCGACCTCCAGCACCCGGCGGCCGGTGAGGTCGGCGGTGGCGTGCGCGGGCACCCGCAGGTCGGCGCTGGTCAGCGGCTGTCCGGCGAGGGCCTCGCGCAAGTGGGCCGCCACGCGGTAGACGGAGTCACCTTCTGGCATGTCTCCATTCTGGTCCGCGCGGCGGCCCGGCGGGACACCGGCCCCGGTGCGTTACGCCGACTGCCCCGGGGCGGCCTGGCCCTCGCGCACCACGACCACCGGGCAGGGCGCGTGCTCGGTGAGGTGGCGGCTGACCGAGCCGAGCAGCACGCCGGAGAAGCCGCCCAGGCCGCGGCTGCCGACGACGAGCAGCGCGGCGCCCTTGGCGGCCTCCAGCAGCGCCTGGGCGGCGTTGCCGGGCATCACGCTCTCGGCGATCGCCACGCCGGCGTCGTCGCCGGCCACCTTGGCGATGGTCTCGCTGAGGGTCTTCCCGGCGAGCTCCTCGGGGTTGAAGGCCTCGACGGTCGGCACGCCCTGCCCGGCCCACCCGTAGAAGGCCGGGTACTCCCAGGCGGCGATCGCGTGGACCGTCCCGCCGACGGCCCGCGCGTAGTCGATCGCCCAGCGCAGCGCCTGCTCCGAGGCGGGCGAGCCGTCCACGCCGACGACGATCCGGGGATTGGCACTCATGGCCTTGCTCCTTCGGTTGCTCCTGATCGGTCCCGACCCTCCGAACATAGATCAAATCGGACAAACGCTCGGTATTGCCACGCCGAAAGCGACCCGCCGCATTCAATTCGATCGCAGCCGGGGTTCCAGGCCTGGGAGGATGCCCGGATGCCGAGCAAGCCCCGCCGCCGCACGGGCGGCTTCGCCGACGTCCTGTCCGCCCTGCCGCCGAAGGAGGAGCGCCAGGGCCGGAATCTCGACGACCCGCTCGCGTCGGGCGGCTTCGTGGACGCCGGGGGGCGCTACTGGCGGCTGGCCCGCGGCCCGGTGGCCCCGCGGCTGGCGAAGCGGCTGGCGGTCGGCGCGGACGAGATGACGCTGGGTCTGCGGGGCGAGCTGGAGGAGGTCTCCCCGGGCGTCTTCGTGCCCGCCCTGCTCACCCCCGAGGAGCGTCCGTCCGCCTGGCGGGAGGCCTGCGAGCTGGACCACCTGGCCTACGAGTTCCGCGCCTCCGGCGGCCGGACGCTGCTCTACCTCGTGGTGTTCTGCTGAGCCCCGTGCCGTCCTGCCGCGCCGCCGCCGCTCAACTCCGGTAGGCAGCCCAGGCGTTGGCCATCCGCTGGACCTGCCCCCGGGTGAACCCGGTCATGCAGGAGTCGTAGCTGTAGTCCATGAAGTTGTGGATCGGGTCGAGCCCGGGGCCGGCGCAGGTGTCGCGGCCCTCGGGGCAGCCGGAGGCGGCGGTGCGCTCGGGCGGGGTGTCGTCCACGTAGTCGCCCGGGGCCCGGCAGCCGCCCTGGAAGGTGTGGAAGAGGCCGAGCCAGTGGCCGATCTCGTGGGTCGCGGTGTCGCCCTCGTCGTAGTGGGTGGCGGCGCCGCCGGGCAGGGAGGCGTCGAGCACCACCACACCGTCGTCGGTCGGGTTCGTCCGGTACGCGTCCGGGAACGTCGACCAGCCGAGCAGGGAGTCGCCGAGACGGGCCGTGTAGAGGTTGAGGGCGCCCTGGTCGCCCTTGCGCAGGGCGGTCTTCATGTCCTGCTCGGCCGGCGAGCCCGGGGTCATGCCGGTGTACCAGGACGCGTTGTCGGTCCAGTCGGCGCCGACCAGCTCGAAGTGGAACGGGCTCGCGGCGTTGCCCTGCCCCCGGCCGCCGTAGCTCTCGTTGAGGTGGTCGATCTGGCCGGTGACGGCGGCCTGGTCCAGCCGTCCGGCGGCGCCGTCGTGGATCACGTGGAAGAACACCGGGACGGTGGTCGGGGCGGCGGCGCGGCGCCGGCCGGCGCCCAGTTCGGCGAGCCGGCGGTCGAGGTCGGCCTGCATCGCCCGGGCCTGCCCGGCGCCGACCGCGTTCGGGTCCCCGCCCGGCCGGCTGCCGGCGGGCCGCCGGGCGGCGGCACCGGCCGCCCCGGCCGCATCGGCGCCGCCGTCCGCGCACCCGGCCACCGCGGCGGCCGGAGCCGCGGCGGCGCGGTGTGCGGCCGGAGCCGCGAACTGGCTCAGGCCGGCCGCGGCGACCAGCGCGGCGGCGCAGGGGAACAGGCGGGGGGCACGCGAGCGCACCCGGGCAGTACGGCGCATCAGCGCTCCTGACGGGGGAGTTGACGTGGTCTCGGCCGCGTGCCGGGCCTGCTCCGGCCGGACCCGCCGGCGCCCGGCGCGGACTCGCCGAGACTACGACGCCGTGAAGTCGATCTCCCGCAGGGCGCGCGCGGCGGCCCGGTCGAGTACCACGGCCGACGCACAGCCGGCCGGCAGCCGGCCGGCCTCCAGGATCCGGTGGCGCAGCCGGGCGACCGCGGCCAGGTGCCGGGCGAAGGCGTAGCGCGAGACGCCGCGCCGGCGCCGCCGCTGCCCGTCCAGGGCCTCGGCCGGGTCGGCGTCGAGCAGCAGCAGGTGCACCCGGCGGCCCTGCCGGGCGGCGGCGCGGACCAGCCAGGCCCGCACCCAGGGCTGGGTGCCGCAGTCGTGCACGGCGAGCGGCCCGCCGTCCAGGACGGCGCGGCGCAGCCGCCGGTAGTGGGCGAGCCGGGCCAGCGGGCGGTAGAGCGCGTACGGCAGGCGGCCGGGCAGCCTGGCCGCGTACTCCTCGCGGACCAGCTGGGAGTCGATCAGCGGGGCGCGGACGCAGCGGCGCATCAGGGTGCTCTTGCCGCTGCCGGGCAGGCCGGTGACGACCAGCAGGTCCCCGGCGGGGTAGCGCAGGACCGCCGGCCCGGGCCCGCGCAGCTCGTGCCGGGCGGGCGGGTCGTGCGGCGCGGGCAGGACGACGCACTCCCCGGCGGTGCGCGGCGGCGGCACCCTCGGCGCCGCCGCCGTCCGCACCGTTCTCGTCCCGCCCACCCGGTCTCCCCCCGCCGTTCCCTTCCAAGGAGCATGGCGCATTCCCAAGAACGAGTAAAGGGCGGAGGTCGGGGCGGGTACGGACGACCCCGGCCGGGTCCGGGCCGCCGGGCGTTCGGACCGCCGACGGGCCCCGGGCGTGCCTCAGGCGAGCTGCGGGGCGATCCGGGAGGCGATCAGCTCCAGGTGGTCGAGGTCGTCCAGGTCGAGGATCTGGAGGTAGATCCGCTCGCTGCCGACGGCCGCGTACCGGCCGATCTTCTCGGCGACCTCGTCCGGGGTGCCGGCCAGCCCGTTCTCCTTGAGCTCGTCGACGTCGCGGCCGATCACGGCGGCCCGGCGGGCGACCTCGGCGTCGTCCCGGCCGACGCAGGCGACCAGAGCGCTGGAGTAGACCAGGTCGTCGGCCGCGCGCCCGGCCCGCTCGACGGCGGCGCGGACCCGGCCGAACTGGGCGGCGGTGTCGTCCACCGAGGCGAACGGCAGGTTGAACTCGTCGGCGAAGCGGGCGGCCAGGGCCGGGGTCCGCCGGGGGCCGTGCCCGCCGACCAGCACCGGGACGTGCTCCTGGACGGGCTTGGGCAGCGCGGGCGAGTCGGTCAGCGTGTAGTACTCGCCCGCGAAGTCGAAGGTGTCGCCGAGCTTGGTCCGCCACAGCCCGGTGATGATCGCCAGCTGCTCCTCCAGCCGACCGAACTTCTCCTTCGGGAAGGGGATGCCGTACGCGGTGTGCTCGGCCTCGTACCAGCCGGCGCCGAGGCCGAACTCGACCCGGCCGCCGCTCATCGCGTCCACCTGGGCGACCTGGATCGCGGTGACGCCCGGCAGCCGGAAGGTGGCGGCGGTCATCAGCGTGCCCAGGCGGATGGTGCTGGTGTCGCGGGCGAGGCCGGCCAGGGTGATCCAGGCGTCGGTGGGCCCGGGCAGGCCGTCGACGTCGCCCATCTTCAGGTAGTGGTCGGAGCGGAAGAAGGCGCTGAAGGCCCCGAGCTCCTCGGCGGTGCGGGCCACCTTGAGGAGGGTGTCGTAGCTCGCGCCCTGCTGGGGTTCGGTGAAGATGCGGAGATCCATGCCGGCCATTCTGGTACGGAGCACCCCGTGATCGGCAGAGCGAACCGGGCGGGACACGGACCGTCGGCGCGGCGGGCGGTGGCGCGGGCGGGGTGGCCAAGGTCTCAGCACGGAACCGTCACGGGCGTCCGTTCCGGCTCCGGGGCTCGCCTAACGTGGACGGATGTTCGCCACCTCCGACGATTCCTTCCGGCGCTCCCCCGACGAGCCGGCCGGCTGTCCGCTGCCCGGCATCGTGACGGCCTTCACGCCCCGCCTGGCCGAGTTCGCCTTCGAGCCCGGTTTCGTCGCGGCGGTCGACCAGCACGCGGCGATGCTGCGGGAGCTGCTGTACGCGCAGGGACCGGAGCTGGCGCCCCGGCCCCTGGACCGTGAGGAGTTGTCGGACTACGCGCTGGGCTTCGTCGACGCGCTCGACGAGATCGGCTGGCGGGAGCCGGTCGGCTACGACTACGCCGTCATGCGGCTCACCGCGATCTGCTGGCTGGTGCGCGAGCAGGGCCTGCTGGAGGTCTGAGCCCCGGCAGGCCCTGCCCGGCGACCGGCGGTGGTGGCGGCTACCGGTTCTGGTCGCCCTCGATGCCCGGCGCGGGCGGGGTGCCCGGACCGGTCTGGGTGGTCGGCCGGACCGGCTGGTTGGACAGCGCGTCGGAGCGGCCGGCCTGGTAGGCGCTGCCGCGCAGCCGGGCGGTCTCCCGTTCGGCACCGTCCAGCCACCGCTCCCAGCGCTGGCGCATCGGCAGGATCAGGCCGCCGCCGACGCCGACCACCAGCACGCCGGCGATGGTGGCGAGCACGGCGATCAGCACCGGGGTCGTGATCGCGGTGGCGATCCCGACCTGGCCCAGCGCGGCGATCACACCGAGGCCGACGATGAACGCCCAGACCGTGGTGGCGACCACCCGGCCGTACGAGGCGCCGGACAGCGAGTTGCCCACGATGTCCCGCACGCCGTTGGCGATGGCCATCGCGACCACCAGGATCACGACGGCGACGACGGCCCTGGGCAGCCAGGCGACGATGCTGTGGATCATCACGCTGATCGGGTTCGGGCCGAAGACTCCGAACGCCAGCTGCAGGGCCATCAGCAGGACGATGTAGTAGACGACCTTGCAGACGATGCCGGTCATGTCGTACGTGGAGCCGGCCAGCCGGGCGGCCATCCCCGACCGCTCGGCGACCCGTTCCGAGCCGAGCCTGCGCATCACCCGGTCGAGGACCTTGGCGATGGCCTTGGCCACGATCCAGCCGATGAACAGGATCACCAGGAAGGCGATGAACTGCGGGACGACCTTGGCGATCTTGGACCAGGCCTGGGTGAAGCCCGACCCGAAGTCGACGGACAGAGCGAGCTGCTGAGCCACGGAGTCCTCCACTCGGTGACACGGCGCCACGAGCGGGCGCTTGCGGCCCCCCACCCTTCGTGAATAGCAGGCGCCCGCTCCGGCCGCGCGCGCCCGGTGTCCGGGATGGTTCCCTCGGGTGAACGGTCCGGCCGTCCGCACGCGTACAGTGGCGGTCCGGGGGAGACGGGCCACGGGCGGGACGGACGGGACGGTGCGACAGTGAGCGGTACGGCGGCGGAGCGCGCGGTGGGCCACCGGGCGCTGCACTGGCAGGTCCGGCCGGACGCGGCCCGGGCCGCCGTCCTGGTGCTGCACGGCGGCGAGGAGCACAACTTCTCCCGGCCCGGACGCCTCAACCTCCCGCTGCTGCGGATGCACGGCTTCCTGCGCGGGCTCACCAGGGCGACCGCGGACGCCGGCGTCGCCATCGGGACCGTCCGCTACCGCCACCGCGGCTGGAACGGCGAACGGGCCGATGCCGCACAGGACGCGACCGCCGCGCTCGACGAACTGACCGCAGTGCTCGGGCCGGTGCCGACGGTGCTGGTCGGCCACTCGATGGGCGGGCGCGCCGCGCTCCGGGCCGGCGGGCACCCGTCCGTCACCGGCCTGGTCGCCCTCGCACCGTGGTGCCCGGCCGAGGACCCGTGCGAGCAGCTCGCCGGACGCGACGTGCTGATGCTGCACGGCGACCGCGACACCGTCACCCCGCCCGCCGACACCCGCGCCTTCGCCGCCCGCAGCCGCGCCGCGGGCGCCAGGGTCTGCGGATACACCGTCACCGGCAGCGGCCACGCCATGCTCCGGCGGATCCCCGACTGGCACCGCGCCACCACCCGGCTGACCACCGCCCTGCTCGGCCTCCAGCCGCTCCCCGCCGAGACCGCCTCCGCCCTCGCCCTCCCGACCGCCTCCCGCGAGGCCCTCACCCTCGCCCTGCCGCCCCAGCCGCGCCGCGCACCGGCCCTGCCGGCGAACGTCTGACAGGACGGGCCCCGCGGAGCGGCGGTACCGGGCGCCCGTCCGGGCCGGAGGTGCGGGCTGCCCGTCCGGGCCGGCGGCCGGTGCGGCCCGCGAAGGCGGTCCGCCCGGGCGAGGAGGTGCCGGCGTGCTCAGCCGGTGGCCGCCTTGGCCCCGTCGGGCGAGACGCAGGGGGACTCGAAACCGACCTTCAGCGTGGCCGGCCAGTTGTCGCCGTCCGAGACGGAGGCCTTGAAGCCGTTGTCCGGGTTGGTGAGGACGATCACACCGGGCCTGCTGTCGGTGACCCGGAACCCGGCCACGACGAGGTGGCCGCGGAAGGCGTCGAAGATCGTGTCGTGGTGATCGGCCGGAATGTCCCGCAGGAAGCGGTAGGTGACGGCCTTGACCCGGCCGTCCGGCTCCGAGGGGGCGCCCTTCTTGAAGCACTTCTCCTCGCCGTCGCGGTCGACCACCGGCGAGATCGGCTTGGGGAAGGCGAGGAAGGTCTCGGAGAAGTACTGGTCGGTCTTCTGCTTGGCCTGCGCGCTGGTCAGCGCCGCGTCGGACGAACCGGAGCAGGAGGTGGCCGCCAGCAGGACGGCGCCGGCCGACAGGGCCGACCGCACGGCGCGAGCACGGGGGAAAGCAACGGTCACCGCATGATCCTTGAGGGGTGTGTGGGCTCCTGGGGTCGCGACTGATCCTAGACCGTGTGCCAGAGGGCTCCGGCGAAGACCGCCGTCACCCAGGTCCACAGCACGCAGAGACCGAGGTGGGCGACGGTGCGCAGGCGGTCTCCGCGCCACAGCCGGGGCGAGAAGTAGGCGAACTCGAAGAGCCAGCGCAGGCCCCAGAAGAGGGTCTGGCCCGCCAGCAGGGCGGTGCCGAGCCGGCCGCCCGCCAGCAGGTCGGGGGCCAGGCAGAGCGGGAGCAGGCCGAGCAGGGCGCAGGCGAGGCCGATGAAGAAGAGGTGGGCGTAGGAGACCTGCCGGGTCAGCAGGGTGGTGCCGGACAGGTCGGCGGGCCAGCCGATGGCGCGGGGCAGCACCGCGTGGACCAGGCCGAGGGTCACGAGGGCGGCACCGACCAGGCGCAGCTGGGCCTCCAGGGTGACCAGCCCGGTCATGACGCGGCCTTCCGGAAGGCGAAGGCGGTGACCAGGCCGGCGATCCGGCGCTCGGCGGCCGGGTGCAGGCCCGCCTCGGCGGCGTGCCGCAGCCAGGTGGCGCGGGGCAGGAAGTGCCAGGCGCCGGGACCGTAGACGGCGGTGTTGGCGGCGTCCCGCAGGTGCTCGACCAGCAGCAGGGTGCCGCCGGGGCGCAGGCTGCGGGCGGCCTCGGCGAACAGGGCGGTGCGGTCGGCGGGCCGGCGCAGCTCGTGGGCGGCGAAGACGGCGAACACGGTGTCCAGGGCGCCGGTCGCGGCGGGCAGGGCGTCCGGGCGGGCCGGGATGCCGCCGGGGGCGGGCGGGGCGTGGCGGCGGGCGCGGCGGATCGAGCCGCTCGTGGTCAGCGCGGGGTCGTACAGGTCGGCGAGCCGTCCGCGGGCACCGGGGTGGCGGGCGGCGATCGGGCGGCTGGCCTCGTCCAGGCCGGTGCTGATCACCAGGTGGTCGCCGGGGCCGTCGGGCAGCAGCTCCGGCAGCCAGTCGTAGCGGTGGAGTGCGGAGCGGTCGTAGACGCACCAGGTGGCGAGGGTGCTGACGGCGAGGTATCCGGCGGCGGTGGCGGCGACCGCCCGGGCGAGCACGGCGGCGGGGCCCGGCAGCCGGCCGGCCAGCGCCCCGCCGACGGCGACGGTGAGCGCGCCGGCGGCGTACATCGGCCAGTTGTAGCGGACGACCTCGCGCACACCGGACGGGCGGGGGCCGTCGGTCCGGGCCGTGGACGGGCACAGGGCGGCGGAGCAGGCGGCGAACGGGCGGGCGGCGAGCGGGCGGGCGGCGGACGGGCGGGCGGCGGACGGGCCGGGCCCGGCCGGGGCGGGCCCGGCCGGGGCGGGGGCGGTCATCGGGCGGCTCCGGTGAGGTGGCGGCGCTCTCCGGCGTGCCAGCCGTAGTCGAGGCCGGCGACGTGGAAGGCGTTGGCGAGCAGGGGTCGGCTGCCGGCCAGCGGGCCGTGGTCGAAGAAGGTGAGCCGGGGCACCTCGACGGCCACCGGGACCGGGTCCCAGTTTGCGCGGGTGGCCTTGACCACGATCATCGAGCGGGTCTGCGGCTCGTACTCGAAGGTGTAGGGCAGCGGGCCGGCGAAGCGCCGCGCGGCCCGGGCGTCCGCGAACGGGCTGCCCGACGGGAGGGCGGCGGGGGCGCCGCCGAGGTCGGCGCGCACGTGCAGGTCGGCGCGGCCGTCGCCGCTGACCACCTTGAACTCCAGGGTGTCGCCGACCACCCGGGTGCCGATCCGGGCGTGCCGGTAGTGGTAGCGGGAGAAGGCGTTGCCGCCGAGCGCCATCATCCGGCTGTCGGTGTCCGAGCGCAGGATGCGAAGGCCGCGCATGGTGCGGCCGCCGGGGGTCGGGAAGCGGGTGAAGACCCGGTAGCCGGTCAGGATGAAGTCCCGGCCGAGGCGGGCGGGCAGCGCGGCCGGGCGCAGTGCCCGGGTGTCCACGACGGCGGCGGCGACGAAGCCGTGCTCGGTGCCGTCGGGGTCGGTGTAGGTGTCGAGGGCGAGGCCGGGCGGCACCAGCGGGGCGAGCAGCCGGGGCGGCAGGGCGTAGGTGAGGACGAGCGAGTGCGCGAAGTGGGTGCGCATCGCGAAGGGGTGGCGTTGCAGCAGGTGTCGCACGGTCGACTCCGGGGTCGGGTACGGGGGTTCGGAGCGTGACGGGGCAGCACGGGACCGCCTTCCGCCGCAGGCCGCGGTGGGGTGTCCTCGCGCGCCCTCATCATGGCGCACGACTTTGAACACGTTCAACTCGGGGTGGGAGCCGGTACGGCGGGGGTACGCGAACGGCCGGGACCGCACGGAGTGCCCGGCTGCCGGACCGGACACCCGGCGGGCAGCCGTCCCGGGGGGCTCATGTTCCCGAACGGACCACCCGTGGCTGCGTCCCGCTCCCCCCGTGCGAGTGGTTTCGTTCTCCGGAATGGCCTCGGAGACGGTCGGTGGACGGATGATCCGTCCCATGGCCGTGCTGGACGGCCCGGGAAGGACGGTTCGGGACGATGAGCACGACGCGGCGTTCGCTGCTGGGCGCGGCGCTGGGCGCCCCGCTCCTGGGGTGGCTCACCGGGACGGCGGCCGGTGCCGTTGACGGCGGCGCCGACCGCTCCGGAAACCTGGGAACGCTCTCCAACGGCTGGGTCGAGGTGCGCTGGACCCCGGAGGCGCAGGCCCAGCTGGACCGCTTCCACGCGATGGTGGACGTCGTCGCCCCGGCCCGTATGGTGATGGACCGCCACGGCCCGGCCGTCCACCTGCCGATCCGCTCGGCCGTGGGCGACCCGTCCCTCGCGAACCCGCCGAAGGCGCACGGCGACGGGGCACTGGACGGCGGGGTGTCCGTCCGCACCTCCCGGGGCGACTACCGGGTGGTGAACCTGGCCGGCGCGATCAAGGACGGCCTGGGTTCCGGCCGGTGCGAGGTCGGCGGGGCGGAGATGGGGCACCGCTCGGCCTTTCGCTGCGGCCTCACGGAGGGCAAGCTGACCGCCGATCCGGTACCGGCCGGGCACCCGATCAAGGTCCGGCTCACCGGGGTGCCGCTGCGCCCCACCCAGGAGGCGGTGGACGCGTACACCGCGAACTTCGGCACGCACCCCGTGACCGTGGACACGGTGCTGGCGTACGTCACGGCCCAGGGAACGTACACCCCTCCTCCCCCGGCGGCGGCGCAGGAGCAGCACTCGTAGGGGGCTTCCGGGACTGCTGGGACTGCTGGGACCGTTGGGACGGCGCGGACGGCCCCGACGGCTGCGGCTGCGGCTGCGGCTGCCCGGGTTGCTGCGACTGCCGGGACTGGGCGGGCACGCCCCCGCCGAAGCGGCGCTCGCGGGCCGCGTAGGCGCGGACGGCACCGCGCAGCCGGGCCAGGTCGTAGTCGGGCCACGGCGTGGGGTCGAACAGCAGCTCGGCATAGGCGAGTTGCCAGGGCAGGAAGTTGCTGATCCGCTGCTCCCCCGAGGTGCGGATCAGCAGGTCGACGTCCGGGAGGTCCGGAAGGTACAGGTGCCGGGCGAGGTCGGCCGGGCCGATCGCCTCCGGACGGATCCCCCCGGCCACCGCCTCGGCGGCCAGGCCCCGGGCCGCGGCGGCCAGTTCCTCCCGTCCGCCGTAGTCCACGCAGACCGTCAGGGTCAGCGTGCCGTTGTTGGACGTCATGCTCTCCACCAGCGCGATCGCGGAGGCCAGCGACTCGTCCACCCGGTCCCGCCGGCCGCACCACCGGATCCGCACCCCGAGCGCGTGCAGGCCCTCCGCACCGCGGGTGAGGCCGTCGGCCAACGAGTCGAACAGCGCGGTCAGCTCCTCGGGCGGGCGGTCCCAGTTCTCGGTGGAGAACGCGTACAGGCTCAGGTGGCGGATGCCCAGCCGCAGTGCCGCGTTGACCAGGCGCAGGGCGGCCCGCTGCCCCGCCTGGTGGCCGTGCCGGGCGGGCAGTCGGCGGGCCTCGGCCCAGCGGCGGTTGCCGTCCATGATCACGGCGACGTGGGCGGGCGCCCCCTCGGCAGGCGCGGGCCGGGCGCGACGGCAGGGAGTGGCGCCGTCGGAGCTCAGCGGAGTGAGGCCCTCGGACAGGACGCGCGAGCGCGCCAGGGTCACTTCGTCGTACTGCAGCTGGGCGCCGAGCAGCAGGGTGTGCAGGAACGGGCGGCAGCCGGGGGCGGCGAGCCAGGTGACGGGCAGGGCCTGCTCCAACAGCCGGTGCAGCTGCGCCTGCTGACCCTCGACCAGCGTGTCCAGGGCGGCCCGGCGGCGTCCCCCGGGATCGGGTCGGCCGAGGTCGGCGACGGTCAGACCGAGCCGGCGCAGCTCCTCCTGCGGCAGGTAGCAGCGGCCGGCCGCGAGGTCGAGCGGGAGGTCCTCCAGGATGTCGGCCAGCTGGCAGGCCTCCCCCAGCGCGGACAGCGCGTCCGCCGCCCGTGGGACCCGCGCCCCCAGCAGCGGGGCCCACAGCTCGGTGATCGTCCCCGCGACGCCGCGCAGGTGGCGGCGCTGGTCCGCACGGTTCTCGAAGGCCGGTGGGTGGGCCCCGTCGGCCCTGGTGGCGTCCAGGAACTCCTCGACCAGCGCCGGGTCCAGCTCCCACCGGCGCACGGTGTCCACGAAGGCCCGACGCAGCGGGTGCTCGCTGCGGCCGGCCGCCAGCTCGGCCAGGGTCTCGGCCCGCCAGCGGGCGAACCGACGCAGCCGCTCGGCGGGGGCGGCCTGGGCCCGGCCGTTGCGGGCACCGGCATCAGGGGCGGCGGCGTCGTCGGCGATCCGGTCGGACCGGGAGGCGAAGCCGTTGACGGCGTGGAAGTACGGCCGCACCTCGGGCGGCAGTGTGTCGCTGATCGCCCGCAGCGAGGCCTGGTGGCCGGCCACCTCCTGCTCGCAGACCCGGTACGACTCCGCCAGCTCCGGCGGGCCGCCCACGGCCGCCGCCCCGTTCCCCGCCATGCCCGTTCCCCGCCCTCCGCCGACACCGTGCGCGGACTGGTCAACGAGGCGGGGGCGGATCGGTGGCGTTTGCGGGCGCCGTCGGCGCCCCGGACCGCCACGGCTGACCGCCTCGGCGGGCGGTCCGGCAAGGCGGTCCGGCCGAGGTTCCGCCCGGGCCCGCCGAGGGCCCGCGCCGCATCCGCCCCGGATCCCGCCCGGGCTCAGCCGAGGTCGGCCGGGGACTCCACCACCACGCCGTACAGGTCGCCGATCGTCGCCAGCGCGGCGCGGTGGACCTGGGCGGCCGTCAGCCCGGTGCCGCCCGACTCCAGCGGGCGAGTGGCGCAGGCGGCGGCCACGACGGTCGGGCGGTTGCCGCGCAGGAAGGCGCCGGCCGTGGTGAAGGCGACGCACATGTGGGTCATGAATCCGGCGACGACGACGTCCCGGTGGCCGGCCGCGTCGAGCAGTTCTCCCAGGTCGGTGCCGACGAAGGCGTCCGGGGTCTGCTTGACCACCACCCGCTCGCCCTCGGCCGGGGCCACGCTCGGGTGGATCCGCCCGATCTCGGCCCGGATGTCGTACGGGGTGCCCTCGCCACCGTCGTTGATCACGTGGATCACGGTCGCGCCGGCCTCCCGGGCCCGGGCGAGCAGGTCGGCGCCGGCGTCCAGCGCCTCCTGCCAGCCCGCCAGTTCCATCACGCCGCGCACATAGGTGTTCTGGTAGTCGATCATGATCAGGGTCGAGTCGCCGAGCACGGCGGGCTTCTCGTCGAGGCCGTTGAGGGTGCGCAGGGTCGTGGTGGGCACGGGGTACCGCCTTCACGGTCGGGAGTCGGGGATCTCGCGGGCCACTGCGGGTGCGGCCGGCCCTGAAAACGCTACGGGCGGCGCTCGGGTGTCGGCAATGTCGGCTAACCTGCAGATTCCGACATCGAGCAGGAACGACGAGGAGGGAAGCGGTGCCCGCACCCGCTGCGCAACGGCTGATCGTCATCGTGCTGTTCGAGGGCGTCGACCTGCTCGACGTGACCGGCCCGCCCGAGGTGTTCTCGCTGGTCCGCCGGGAGACCGGCGACGCGACCGGCTACCGGGTCGTCCTCGCCGCCGAGACGGCGGAGCCGGTCACCACCGCGGCGGGCGTGCGCATCCTGCCCGACCTCACCTTCGACGAGGCCGCCCGGAGCCGGATCGACACCCTGCTGGTGCCGGGCTCGGTCGAGGTGGACGACCACCGCCGGGTCCGCGCGCTCGCCGACCCGGCGGTGGTCGACCGGGTCCGCACGCTGGCCGCCCGCTCGCGCCGGGTGGCCAGCGTCTGCGTCGGCGCGCACCTGCTCGCCGCCGCCGGGCTGCTGGACGGGCGGCGTGCCACCACCCACTGGTCCACGGCCGGCCAGCTCGCCGAGGAGCACCCGGAGGTCGAGGTCGATCCGGACCCGATCTTCATCCGCGAGGGCGAGGTCTGGACGGGTGCGGGCATCAGCGCCTGCCTGGACCTGTCGCTCGCGTTGGTCGCCGAGGACTTCGGCGAGGAGCTGGCCCTGCGGGTCGCCCGCCAGCTCGTCATGTACCTCAAACGACCCAGCGGCCAGAGCCAGTTCAGCGTCCCGCTGGAGCCCGTCTCGACCACCCGGCGGATCGAGGAGCTGCGCCACCACATCCTGCGCAATCTCGCCGGGCCGCTCACCGTCCCGGACCTCGCGGCCCACGCCCACGTCGGCGAACGGCAGTTGACCCGGATCTTCAAGACCGAGCTGGGCACCACCCCGAGCGCCTACGTCGAGTCCGCCCGGGTCGAACTCGCCCGCCACCGCCTGGAGTCCACCGACGCGACGCTCGACCGCATCGCCACCGCCTGCGGCTTCGGCACCGTCGACACCCTGGTGCGCGCCTTCCGCCGCCGCCTCGGCACCACGCCGACCGACTACCGGCAGCGCTTCCGTACGACAGCGACAACGACAACGACAACGACAGCAACAGCACCGACCGCAGCGACGGCGACGGCCGTCAGGGCAGCCGGACGGTGAACACGGTGCGGCCGGGCCGGCTCGCCACCGCCACCGTGCCGCCGTGCGCCCCGACCACGGCCCGGACGATCGCCAGGCCGAGCCCGGTCGAGCCGGTGGCGCGGGAGCGGGCCCGGTCACCCCGGACGAAGCGCTCGAAGACCCGGTCGACCAGCTCCGGCGCGATCCCCGGGCCGTCGTCCGTGACGCTCAACTCCACCTGGCCGTCCGGCCGTTCGAGGCAGAGCCGGACCTCGCTGCCGGGCGGGGTGTGGGTCCGGGCGTTGGCCAGCAGATTCGCCACCACCTGGCTCAACCGGTGCTCGTCGCCGCGCACCAGCACCGGCTCCTCGGGCAGGGCGAGCCGCCAGCGGTGGTCCGGCCCGGCGGCGCGGGCGTCGGCCACCGCGTCGAGGGCGATCCGGGTCAGGTCCACCTCCTCCTCGGCCAGCGGGCGGCCGGCGTCCAGCCGGGCGAGCAGCAGCAGGTCCTCGACGATCGCCCCCATCCGCAGCGCCTCGGCGTCGATCCGCTCCAGCGAGTGCCGGACCGGCGCCGGGACCGGCCCGGGGTGGCGCAGCGCCAGCTCGGCGTGGCCGCGGACCGCCGCGACCGGAGTGCGCAGCTCGTGGCTGGCGTCGGCGGCGAAGCCCCGCAACCGCTCCTCCACCGCGTGCCGGCGCGCCAGCGCGTCGCCGACATGCCCGAGCATCCGGTTGAGCGCCGCGCCGACCCGGCCGACCTCGGTGCGCGGGTCGTCGTCCGGCACGCGTTCGGCGAGCATCACCTCGCCGCTGGCGAGCGGCAGCGCGCTGACCCGCTCGGCCGTGCCCACCACCCGCCGCAGCGGGCGCAGCGAGAAACCCACCCAGGCGGCCCCGGCCGCGCCCGCCGCGGTGGCGGCGATCGCGAAGACGGTGAGCTCCAGGGTCTCCAGCCGCTCGACGGTGTCCTCGGCCGGGCGCAGCGGTAGGCCGCTGACCAGCACGTCGCCGTCCCGCCCGGCGACCGCGCGGACCCGGTAGTGACCGAGGGCCCGGCCGAGGTCGAGGGTTCGGGCCGGGCCGTCGACGGGCAGGGCGGCCAGCGCGTGCTGCTGCTCGGGGGTGAAGGCGACCCGGTCGTCCTCGTTCCCGGGGTCGTCCACGTCGTCGGCGTCCCCGTCGACCACGCCCGCGGCGGTGACCCGCCCGCCCAGCAGCCGTACGCCGAGGGTGCCGGGGGTCTGGGCCCGGGTGTCGGGGCCTGCGCCGTGGCCGGTGTGCTCCAGGCTCGCGGCGTAGCGGCCGCCGGTCTCGGCGAGCTGCTGGTCCAGGCGGTCCACCAGGAAGTGGCGCAGTGCGGTGGTGGTGGCGAAACCGACGGCGGCACAGGTGGCGACGAGCAGCACCAGCAGGCCGGCGGTCAGCCGGGCGCGCAGGGTTCGGGGCACCAGCCGGGCGACGTGCGACCTCGCGCCGCGGAACCGGCTGCCCCGCGTCATGTCGCGGCCTTGATCAGGTACCCCGCGCCGCGCACCGTGTGGATCATCGGACTGCGGCCCGCGTCCACCTTCTTGCGCAGGTAGCTGATGTACAGCTCCACGATGTGCGCCTGCCCGCCGAAGTCGTACGACCAGACGGCGTCCAGGATCTGCGCCTTGCTGAGCACCTGCCGGGGGTGACGCATCAGGTGGGCGAGCAGCGCGTACTCGGTCGGGCTGAGCTCGACCGTCTCCCCGCCCCGGGTGACCTCGCGGGCCCGGTCGTCCAGCACGAGGTCGCCGAGCACCAGCGCGTGCGGCGGCGGCTGCCCGGCCGCGGCGGCCGGAGCGGCCCGGCGCAGCAGGCCGCGCAGCCGGACCACCACCTCGGCCAGGCTGAACGGTTTGGTCACGTAGTCGTCGCCGCCGGCCGCGATGCCGGCGATCCGTTCCTCGACGGCGTCCCGGGCGGTCAGGAAGAGCACCCGCACCTCGGGCTGCTCGGCGTGGATACGGCGCAGCACCTCCAGGCCGTCGAGGTCGGGCAGCATCACGTCGAGCACCACGGCGTGCGGCCGCCAGGCCGCGGCGGTCTCGACGGCGGCCAGGCCGGTGGTCGCGCCGCGTGCCTGCCAGCCCTCGTAGCGGACGGCTCCGCAGACCACCTCGACCAGGTCCGGCTCGTCGTCGACGACCAGGACCCGCCAGTCCGGGCGGTCGGCGGTCTCGTCCATGGGGGCTCCTCGCGTCGGGTGCTGCGCAGTGGTCATCCTGGCCGGTCCCGATGAGAAACCGGTGAGACCTCGGAGAACGGTTCGTGAGCAGACACGCCCACCCTGACCTGCCCTGATCCCCTCACCGGCGGGCCCCGGGACCGGCCCGGTTCAGAGCCCGCTCAGAGCTTGCGGTGCGATCGTTGGCGGCCTCGGCGGCACTCGCCGCCGGGCTCCGAGGAGGATCCGATGACCACTGCCGCCGCCCCGAAGCCGCGGCCCGGGCCCCGGCGGGCACCCGACCGCCCGGGCCACCGGGCGGCGCCGCGTCCGCCGTTCGCCCTCGACCCGCGCGCGGCGCTCGGCCTGATCGCCGCGGGCGTGCTCGGCGTGCTCGCGCTGTGGTGGACGGGCACCCCGGCCGTGGTCGGCACGGACGGCTGGCTGACCGGCGCAGGCCGGATCACCGGGCTGCTGGCCGGCGGTGCCGCGCCGGTGCTGCTCCTGCTGATGGCCCGGCTGCCGCCGGTGGAGCGCGGGATCGGTGCCGACCGGCTGGCACGCTGGCACGCCTTCGGCGGGCGCTGGACGGTGGCCCTGGTCACGGTGCACGTGCTGACGGTCGTCCAGGGCTACGCGCTGACCGACGGACGCGGGCCGATCGGTGAGGGCGTCGAGATCGTCTTCCACTACCCCGAGATGCTCAAGGCCACCCTGGGCACCCTTCTGCTGCTCGGCACCGGCGCCGTCTCCGCCCGGATCGCACGCCGCCGTCTCCCGTACGAGGCCTGGTACTACCTGCACCTGGCGACCTACCTCGCGGTGGCGCTGGCCTTCGCCCACCAGCTGGCGACCGGCGCCGACCTGGGCGGCGGCCCCGGCCGGGCGGCCTGGTACGCGCTCTACTTCGGCACCGCGGCGCTGCTCGGCTGGTACCGGCTGCTGCGCCCGTGGCTGCTCGACCGGCGGCACGGCCTGACCGTCACCGAGGTACGGCCGGAGGGCCCCGGGGTGGTGTCACTGTTCCTGCGCGGGCGGCGGCTGGACGAACTCCGCGCCGAGCCCGGCCAGTTCTTCCGGCTCCAGTTCCAGGCGCCCGGGCTGCGCTGGGCCGCCAACCCGTACTCGCTGTCCGCGCCGCCGCACCCGCACTTCCTGCGCTTCACCGTCAAGGACCTCGGCGGGCACAGCGCCGCGGTGGCCGCCCTGCGCCCGGGAACCCGGGTGCGCGCCGAGGGCCCGTACGGGGCGTTCACCGGGCGGGGGCTGCGGCAGCGCCGGGTGCTGCTGCTCGGCGCC
>NZ_JBIVVI010000013.1:0-21117 GCF_044757675.1 Kitasatospora sp. NPDC091257 | reverse complement strand
CCCACACCCGCGGGGCCTGGCTCCCCTGCCCCGACGTCCCTACCTCCACGACCGTGCGGCCCCACACCGCACAAGGGGTGATCAAGTGTCCACGAAACGCCTGCTCGCACTGCTCTCCGCCGTCGCCACGGCACTGGCGGTGGTCCTGCTGCTGCCCGCGGCCAACGCCAGCGCCGCCGTCTGCGCCACGCCCTGGAACTCCTCGGCCGTCTACACCGGCGGCGCCGCCGTCTCCTACAACGGCCACAACTGGCTCGCCAAGTGGTGGACCCAGAACGAACCGCCCAGCACCGGAGGCTCCGGCGTCTGGTCCGACCAGGGCGGCTGCGGCACCGGCCCGACGACGACCCCGACCGCCACGCCGACGCCCACGTCCACCGGCACGCCGAACCCCAGCGGATTCCCGGTCAGCCAGGCCCAGTTCGACCAGATGTTCCCGAACCGGAACCCCTTCTACACCTACCAGGGCCTGATCGACGCCCTCGCCGCCTACCCCGCCTTCGCGGCCACCGGCAGCGACACCGTCCGCAAGCAGGAGGCCGCGGCCTTCCTCGCCAACGTCAACCACGAGACCGGCGCGCTGGTCTACGTGGTCGAGCAGAACACCGCCAACTACCCCCACTACTGCGACACTTCACAGCCGTACGGCTGCCCGGCCGGGCAGGCCGCGTACTACGGGCGCGGCCCGATCCAGCTGAGCTGGAACTTCAACTACAAGGCGGCCGGCGACGCCCTCGGCATCGACCTGCTGCGCAACCCCAACCTGGTGCAGACCGACCCGGCCGTCGCCTGGAAGACCGCGCTCTGGTACTGGAACACCCAGAACGGGCCGGGCACCATGACCCCCCACAACGCGATCGTCAACGGCTACGGCTTCGGCGAGACCATCCGCAGCATCAACGGCTCACTGGAGTGCAACGGCGGCAACCCCGCACAGGTGCAGAGCCGGATCAACGCCTACCAGCGCTTCACCCAACTGCTCGGCACCGTACCGGGCAACAACCTGAGCTGCTGAACACCCACGGCCCGCCCGTCGACTGATCACCTGCCCGGTCCGCGAAGCCAGCGGATCGGGCAGGCCGGGGCCGCCCTCGTTGCCGGTGATCAGGCGGCCGCCGACCCGGCCTTCAGGCCATCGCCATGCTGGGCGGCGCCGCAGCTGGTTGGCTCGGGGTGCGCCAGGGGCTTTTCGTGTGTGCCGCCGCCGGCTGTTTCGCCTTCGTTCCGATTCTCCTTTCGCCGATGCGCACCATGCGGAAGTTCCCGTCGTCGCCCGACGGTGACGATGAGGCTCATGAAGGCGTTGCCGAGGCCGCCGCCAAGCGCTGAGCACCTCATTCCTGAGTGTCATTGGTGGACGTCCCCGCCCTCGACGCCGCCTTCACCGGGGTCCGCGGTCGCTCCTCACGCGCGGGACGGCCCCGGCCTCGATAGCCTGGAGGCGAGCCCGTGCACCCGTCCTCGTCCGAGGGGTTGATCGGTCATTCTCCACGCACTCGTCGGCCGGCTGGGGATCGTCGCACGGGCGTTCCCCGCCGTGTGCCGTCGGGTCGGGGTCGTCCGGGCCGTCCGGCTGGGTGCTGGTGAGCTGCTCTTCGACCTGCGCCACGGCACCGAGACCGGAATCGACGTGGCGGCCCGGCACGAGGGGGCGAGCCCCTGGATGTTCGCCGAGCTGGTGCGGGTGCTGCCCGCGGACGGTCGGCGGGTGCTGCTCGACCTCGGCTCGGGCAAGGGCCGGGCGTTGCTGCTCGCCGCGCGGCACGGCTTCCGGGAGGCGGTCGGGGTGGAGCTGTCCCCGGAGCTCTGCGCCGTGGCCCGGGCGAACCTGCGTGGACGCCGGGCCGGGGCCGGCAGTTGTCGGACCGAGGTGCACTGCGCGGACGCGGCCGGGTTCGAGGTGCCGGACCGGGTCGACACCGTCTTCCTCTTCGACCCGTTCCCCGAGGAGACGCTGCGGGCCGTCGTCGGACGGCTGACCGCCTCGCTGGAGCGGGCCCCCAGGGAGGTCCACGTCCTGTACCAGCATCCGAGGCTCGCCCGGGTGCTGACGGAGGCGGGGTTCGCCCCGGTCTACCGGATCGGCTCCGAGGGGATGGTGCTGCGCCGCGACGGCCGGGCCGACGGGGCGGCGGCTCCGGCTTCCGGCGCCGCGTACAGGCGGGACAGGAAGTCGTAGAGCAGCAGTTCCTGTGCCCGGGCGGCGGAGCGCAGCACCCGGTTGGCGTGCAGGTGGACGTAGTTGCCCGCCAGGGCGGCGATCGGGGTGCCGATCTGCCCGGTCCGCACCCCCTCGCGCAGCTCCGCCGCGAGGGACCGGACGGCCGCGGAGGTGTCGTCCGCCGTGCCCGGGTCCGCCAACAGTCGTTCCAGGGCGGCGCGTTCGCGGCGGTAACGGTCGCCGATCCCGCGTCGCGCGGCCTGGTCCACCCGGAACTCGGCGCGGAAGCGGTCGCGGGCGGCGCTCACCAGGGCGCGCTTCTCGGCCCGCGGCAGGCCGAGGTCGGTCAGCAGCCGGTCGATGCCGACCAGCGCGGCCCGCCAGCGGGAGTCCGCGCCGCCTTCCGCACCGCGCTCGATGCTGCCCTCCGTATCGCCCTCCGTACCGCCCTCCGCACCGAGCGACTCGACGGTGCGCAGCGCGGCCTCACTGTCCTGCCGGAACAGGAGTTCCGAGAGCCGGATGCCGAGCGGCCCGCCGTAGCGCTCGATCTCCCGCTCGTAGGTGTCGAGTTGGACGCGCCGGACGACACCGTCCGCGAGCAGCGGCTGCGCCGCGTCGTACAGGGCCGGCAGGACGTCGGCGGCCAGGCGCCGCCGATCGCCGTGCAGCCGCACCCTGAGGTGCCAGTCCGGGTCGGCGTAGCGGACGTAGAACCAGCTGTCCGCCGCGCCCTCGGCGAGGGCGCGGTGGACGAGCGGCCGGACGACCCGGCGCAGGGCTTCGTCGGCGCCGGCCGAGCCGGTGTAGAGCTTGGCGTAGAGCCACTCGGACCCGGGCGGGAAGCTCCGTACGCACGGTCGCGCGTCGGCGGCACGCGGTGGCCCGGGGTCGGCCCCGCGCGCGGGCGGGTGCGCCCGCCGATACGCGGGCGGGTGCGCGCCGGTACGGACGAAGGGGACCACCATCTCGTGGGTGAACCGCCCCTCGGGGCCGCGGGCGAGCACGTCCTCGTCGCCGAGGAACAACTCCGCCACGGTGGCCGTGGAGCGGCCGGCCAGCAGCCGGGCCGCCATGTCGAGGAAGACGGTGTTCTCCAGGTCGACGGGCAGCAGCCGGTCGCCCTCCGCCACGGCGACCCACCGCGGCAGGCCCAGCTCCCGGCGCAACTCCTGTACGGCGACGAACCGTTCGCCCGGGGACGGCGCCGTGAAGCGCAACAGCTGGCGCTCGGTCAGGTTCCAGCGCGCCCGGGCGAGCACCAGGCGCCCGGAGACGATCCGCGGCAGGTACGGCGCGGCGGCGAGCGGCCCGAGGACGGCGTCCAGCCCGTGCGCCTGCTGCGGGGCCTGCAGCGCGCACAGGAAGCGGTACAGGCCGAGGTTCGCGGGGGCGGCGAAGTGGTGCGCGGACGTCAGGCGCGGGACGACCTCGGCCCCCAGCCGGGTGGAGCGCAGCGCCAGGCGGTCGCCGTCGGGGGCGAGGGTCAGGTCGGTCAGCGGGATCTGCTGGTCGGGCGGCGCCCCGGAGCGGCCGAGGCAGGGGATCTCGTGGCCGCGCAGCAGCGGCCGCCACAGGACGTTGCCGATCCGCTCGCCGGGCAGGTGGGCGATCTCCGCGAACACCGCGTCCGGCCTGAGCGCCTCCTCGGCGCGCAGATGGGCCCGGACGCACCGGGTGAGGTCGTCGCCGTCGTGGCAGAACCGGCCCAGCAGGTACGCCCCGGAGGGTCCGCCCAGGGCGGATATGTGCACCCGGTAGCGTCCCCGCGCCACCGCCTGCGAGCTCTCGGCGAGGATGCTCGCCACGACACCGAAGGAGTCGGGCAGCGGTGGCCGGTCGATGGAGCTCTCGTCGGCGGCTGTGAGCGCGTCGAGCCGTTCCGGGCCGAGGACGAGTTCCCGGGCGCCGGTGCGTACCGCCTCGCCCAGCCAGGTCAGCAGCAGCCGGTGGCGCCCGTCCCAGCGCTGCTCGCCGTCCACCGGCCGACCGGAAGCGTCCTGGCCGGCGAGGCCGGCGAGGTCGAGGCCGTCCGGGTCGAGGCCGGCGAGGCCCAGGCCGGCGAGGTCCAGGCCGGCGAGCAGCGGTTCGGCGGCGGCCATCGGGGCGGCCCGGACGGGGAACCCGAGGCCGGACTCCGGGTCCAGCGCCTCGCACAGCGGTACCTCGCGGGCGCCGTAGCGGGTCCGGTAGGCCGCGGTGAACCGCGCGAGCTGCGGGTCCGGGCGGGTGCCGCCCAAGCGGTGGACGAGCCGGGCGCCCCGGAGCACCTCGGCGGCCACCACACGCCCCAGCACGGCCCGCGCGGCCGGCTTCACCAGGTCGATCCGGAACAGCCCGGCCGGCCCGGACGGGTCCGCCGCCACCGGTGGGCAGGTGAGCAGCGCCGCCGCGCGGGCGTAGTGGCCGGACGCCTCGCCCGGCGGCCGCCGGTCCGCCATGGCGAGCTGCCGCCGCGCGGCGTCCAACGCGGCCGTGACGGGGCCGAGCCCGGCCCGTTCGGCGAACGGCCGGACCTGGGCGAGCAGGTCCGCCAGCGGCTCGGGCCCGCTCACGGGCGGTGCGAGCTCGGGGACGAGGATCTGGTGCTCGATCAACTCCTCGACGGCCCGGCGGGCTTCCCCGGGCTCCACGTCCGGTTCGGCGGCGAGTACGGCGGCGACGAGTTCGTCCGGGCGGGCGCCGGATCCCGCCCGGTCGACGGCGGCGAGGAGCCACGGCGCCGGCTCGACCTCGACCAGCCGGTGGGTCGGGCCCGCGTCCGTCCGGAGCACCTCGACGTACCGGAGCCGCCCGGCGCTCCGGTACAGGCTGGAGTTGGGCCGGTGGACCAGGTGCCGTCGTACCTCCGGCCGCCGCCTCAGGTCGGCGGTCAGCGCGCCGAGGTAGCCGAAGTCCAGGCCGGTGCGGCGCCGGTAGGAGGAGGACGGTCCGAGTTCGAGGGCGGTCGGGCCGTCTTCCGCGGGGTCGACCGAGCCGACCGAGCAGCCGGCGAAGAGTCCGAACGGGGTCGGCCTGGCGGACATCCGGGCGAGGTAGCGCAGCAGGCTGTGCTCGGCGTTCCGGCCGCGCCGGCTGTCGGGTGAGTGCTCCCAGGTGTCCAGGCCCGTCGTGAGCGAGGAGGAGGCGACGGACAGCGCCTCCCGGACGTCGGCACGGCCGTACAGCGCCCGCAGCCGTGCGCGCACCCGCAGCCGGTCGCGCCGGACGGCGGCGCCGACCAAGTCCGGGTGCCCGCCGCACCGCGCGGCGGCGAGTCCCTCGCCCAGGCCCAGCAGGGCCTCCAGGGGCAGCAGCGGGGTGCGGAGCACGAAGAACTCCGCGGCCTCCCAGGCCGGTTCGCCCTGCACGGGCCCACCCCGAACGGGCTCATCCTGCACGGGCCGGCCGGGGCCGGCCGCGTCGGACCCCACCGCCGGTCAGCTCCGGTCGCGCAGCCGGGCCCACCCGCGCCGCAGCAGGAACGGCCACAGCGGCGGGGCCGACAGCCCCTGGGCGAGCGGGCGCGGCCAGAAGAAGTTGACGTTCAGCGCCCAGGCCGAGACCACCGTCACCTGGTGGTACCAGCCCACCGGGATGTAGAGCGACTCACCTGCGTCCAGGGTGCACTGCCACCCGGTTGCGCCGCGGGCCCGCGGGAACCGTTCGTAGTCGGGGAGGTTGGGGTCGAAGCGGCAGTGCGTGATCTGCGGGATGCGGTAGACGCGCCGGGCCTGCGAGGGCGGATAGAGGACGAAATGCTTGCGTCCGACGACCTGGACGTTGCAGTTCGGCGTCACGTCGCAGTGCAGTCCGGAGGAGGTCCCGAGCACGCCGCACCAGAGGTTGGTGTCGATCGGACCGCGTCGGTACCAGCCGGGTGGCGGCGCGTCGTCGAGCAGGTCCTCGGACAGCTGCCGGAGCTTCGCGTCGAGGTAGTACGAGCAGCGGAACCCGTCGGCGCACACCGCCCGGGTGATCTCACCGGCGCCGCTGCAGGACAGGGCGATCCGTTCCAGCCCGCCGGCGGTCTCCAGCACCCAGTCGAGGTAGCGGCCGAAGGAGGTCCGCCCGCCGGCCGCGAGGTTCTGGAAGACGTTCCGGGGTGGCCCGTTCGTCTCCCGGACCGTCACCTCCCGCTCCCCGGCGACGGACCGCAGGTAGTCCGCGTCCCAGCGGTGCAGGGCAGGCCAGTCCCGGACGTTGTCCAGGACGACCCGGGGCTCGCCCTTGCGCAGCGGTGCGCGGAAGTCGTCGCGGCTGACGCGCGGGACGGCTCGGAGGGCCGTGCCCCGCCCTCCCGGGAGGCTCCGCGGCATCTACTCGGGCCCGCGCCGCTTGGTGCGCCCCCGCCGGGATTCGGGCGCCCCGGGTGCCGACGCCGTCTCGTCGCAGGTCCACAGGCTCCAGCCCTGGGTGGTGAGCAGCGGGTCGTCGAGGTTGCCCACGGTGGACCGTTTCAGGTCGAGGGTCTTCTTGCCGTCCTTCGGCTCCGTCGTGCGCTCCATGGTTCTCCTCCTTCGAAGCGAGGAACTCTCCGCCGGGAAGGCCTCGCGTCAGCGGGGCCTCGGATCGGCGGGGCTTCGGGTCACTTGCGGGGCGTCATTTCAGGAAGACCTCCCGCGCCAGCCTCATTCCGAGCAGCTCGCGGAACTGCGCGCAGCCGTGCGACTTCCGGTCGGGCCCGTCGAGCCGGGCCGAGAGCTCGGCCATCCGCTCGCTGTAGCCGTCCAGCGCGGCCATGTTCTCGACCTCGGTCACGATCATGACGTTCCAGTCGTCACGGCCGGTCGGCGGGGAGACCAGGATGCGGTAGTCGCGGATCAGCTTCTGCCGCTTGGCCTCCTCCATCAGGGGCTTCCACCGCGCCCCCAGGTTGGCGAGGTAGGCGTTGGTCAGGCCGGGCTTGGTCTGGGCGAACTGCACCGACCACACCGGCCCCTCGGAAAAGGCGAAGTCACCGGCGGCCATGGCGGTTTCGTTCTCGGTCATCGAATTCTCGGTCATCGAATTCTCGTTCCGGACGTTCGAGCGCGGTTCACCGGGCGTCCCCGTCCCCGCAGGACGGCCCGCGCGGCGTCCCGCACGGCGCACGGTTTCGAGGGGCGGGAGAGGGGCGCAATCGCGTACGGGACGGACAGGTGTCCCGTGACCGGACCTCCGTCCGGCCGGGCCACCCCTTCATGATGCTGCGGCGGCCCCGGTCCCTCAACCGCTGGGGGAACGCGACGGAACGGCGGTGGCCCCGGCGGAGCCACCGCCGGAGCCACCGAGGCCGTAGCCCGTCGGCCAGAGCCCGTCGCCTAACGTGAACCGGCCGGCTCGATGAGCGCGCTGGTGACGATCGTCAGCGTGGCCGGCGCGTTGGTCGCGGGGTAGCCGTCCACCTCGCCGCTCTGGGTGCCGCGCACCGACCACACGAACGCGACCGCGCCCTTGTCGTCCACGACGCGCTGCTGCAGCGTGAAGGTGGCGTCCGGGAACGCGGTG
Source organism: Kitasatospora sp. NPDC091257 (assembly GCF_044757675.1). NCBI lineage: Bacteria > Bacillati > Actinomycetota > Actinomycetes > Kitasatosporales > Streptomycetaceae > Kitasatospora > Kitasatospora sp. NPDC091257. The sequence continues at coordinate 13,487 of NZ_JBIVVI010000013.1, read as the reverse complement.
CGGATCCTGGCGATCAGCTGGCGGGTCTCGTCCGCGCCCGTGGCGCGGTACCGCCGGGGCACGCTCTGCCGTTCTTCTGTTGCCATCACAGGTCTCCTGTCGGGATTGCGGGCACCGCACCGCCGGTCGGCGATGCGACGTGCAGGGCGCGGAGCGCCGTCGCCGTGGTGAACAGTCGCCGCCAGTCCTCGGCGACGACGTCGAGGCCCGCGATCGATTCCGTCCACGACGTCTGTTCCCAGGGCTCCGTCAGCTGCGGCCGGGGCACCCGGAGGATCGGCACGACGGGCCAACTGCCGTCCGGTCGCTGGTGTTCCACCAGCCACCGGGTGCCGCGGGCGAGGGCCGCCCGGAGGGCCGGACAGTCGTCCCCGGGCGGCGCCGTGAGCAGTTCGCCCAGCGCCTGGACGGCCAGCGCGGTGGCGAAGGCGGCGCACGCGCGGTTCGGCGCGTGCGGCCAACCCCCGTCCGGGCGTTGGGCGCGCAGCAGCCACCCGGCGGCTCCCGCCCGGGCCGCTGCCGCCCCGGGCAGGTCGGTACGGCGGCTCAGCTCTCCGATCGCCTGCACCGCACGGCACGTGGTGTACAACGCGCTCGCCCACCAGTAGGCCTCCCAGTTGCCCTCCGGGCGCTGCTGGTCCAGGAGCCGGCGCGCGGCCCGCAGCGCCGCGCGCCGCTCCCGCTCTCCGTCCAGGCCGGCCAGCAGCAGGGCGGCCACGGCGGTCACGCACGGGTGCGAGGAGGTCCAACCGCGCAGGTCGCCGGCGTCGGAGTGGAACCGGACGAGCCAGGGCTCCGGGTCCACGATGGTGGTGAACCCGCCGTCGGGTCGCTGCGTCGACAGCAGCCAGTCCAACGCCGGTCGCCACCGCTGCGGTTCGGGCGCGCCGATCCGGGTCAGGAACAGCAGGGCGTTCGCCGTGGAGTCGACGTCCACCGGCCACTGGCCGTTGTATCCCCACCCGGCTCCCGGAGCGCGGTTGGCGACCAGCCAATCGGCAGCCGCGGCAAGGGAGTTCACCGGAATCTGGTGTGCCGGGGCCGGGGCGTTCGCCGGGGCCCCGGAGTCAGCCGCAGCCGGGGCCGGGGCGTCCGCCGCCGTGCCGACGGTCGCCAGGTTCCAGCCGACGTAGCCGGTGACCCAGGAGGTGCTCTGCTGGCCGAGCAGCAGGAAGTCGCCCCAGCGGCCGGCCGGATCCTGTTCCCGCCGCAGGTAACGGGCTGCTGCCGCAAGGGAGTCGGCGATCGTATCGGCGGTGACCGACCTGCCGCCCGCGGCCACGGTGGCGCCGGGGGCGGTGTCCCGCCGCGCCGCCGGACGGCCGCCCCGGCCCGCGGCGGCGCGCGCCCGGGCCAGCCCGTCCCGGCGCATCCGGTCGAGGTCCGCGCGCAGCCCGCGGACGGACTCGGAGAAGCCGATGAGCCGCTCCACCCAGCCCGCGGGCGGCAGGTCGGTCACCGCCGCCAGCGCACGGCACAGCTGCTCGGCGGCCTCGTCGAGGGTGTGTTCGGCGAGGCCGCCGTAGTGGAAGCGGCGGGCCGCGTCGGCGACCAGCTCGGTTCGGGCGGCGCGGGTCGCCGAGGGCGTCAGGCCCAGCTCAGCGAGCAGCCGGGGGACGAGCTGCGAGGGGTGGCCGTGCAGGAAGTCCTCCTTCCAGTCGACGCATTCGCGGTAGCGGGCGAGCCCGGCGTACAGGCGGCTCTGCGACTCGGTCACCGGTCCGACCGGCTCCGGCGTCCCGGCCAGCGCGGCGAACGCCTCCGTGGTGGTGTGCGCGAGCTCCGCCCCGGCGCCGGCCGGGTCCCAGGGGCGGCGGTAACCGGCGGAGAGCGACTGCCGGAACGGCTCCCGGCCCGGCAGGTCGTCCGCCAACTGCCGGGTGGCGTAACGCCGCAGGGACGCGCACTCCCGGTCGGCCCGGGCCGGTGCGCACTGGCCCCGGCTCTGCCGGAACCGCAGGAAGCGGGCCGCGCCGCCCGCCCGCGCGGCCAGCGCCACCCGTCGGGCCGCGCCCATCGGGACGGTCGCGAAGTACTCGTACAGCAGGAACGGCAGGTGGTCGAAGAGTGCCCCGGGGAGCGGCTGCGCCGGGTCCCACGGGCGGTCCTCGCGGCCGGGCAGGCCCGCCCACTGCTCGGCGAACACCCGGTCGGTGTCACGGGTCTCCATCAGCAGCAGCGTCACGGTCGCCTCCGTCCTAGGCCACGGACTCGGCGCGGTAGGCGCGGAGCAGCACGTCGGGGGCCTGGGCGCCGCCCGGCCCGGCTCCCTTCACCAGCCGGTGGCCGAGGTACCGGCCGACCGCCGGCGGCACCCAGCCCGGCACCCCGCCCGACGGAACCCGGCCCGACTGCTCCGCGCGGCCCGGCCGCCACGGCTCGGGCGGCTCGTCGAGGCCGAGCGCGAGCAGGCCGTCCAGCCACGGGCCGTGCTGGTCGAGCCAGTCGAGTTCGGCCGCGGAAACGCCGAGGTGCTCGGCCAGGCCGAACTGCGGGAGGGCCCGGCGCGAGGCCGCGATCGCCAGGCCGACCTGGCACAGGGCCTCACCCGTGGTGCGCGCCGGGCCGGCGGTCCCCAGGACCCGGAACTGCTCCGCCAGCACCGCCGGCCCGGGCGTGCGCGGCTCCCGGTGGGGATCGAGCCAGGGCCGCCAGGACGCCGCCACCGGTGTCGCGGGTGTCCGCCGGTCGCCCCGCCAGGCAGCCGCCCCGAACGCCCCGACTGCCGCGGCCGGCCCGGCCGGGGCACCGTGCGGAGCAGTGGCGGGCGGCTCGGTCGGCAGGTCGAGGCCGAGCGTCGGGCCCGCGATCCGCTGCCGGGTGGTCCGGATGGCGGCGTGCCAGCTCCCCTCGGCGATCCGGTCGGCCGCGCCCTCGGCGCGGTCCAGGTGGTCGAGCGCCAGCGCGCGGACCTCCTCGACCACGCCCTCCCGGGCGAGCAGCTCGGCCACCTCGGACACCGGGGGCCGCTCGGCCGACTCCACCCGCCGCTGCCAGCCGGCCCGCAGGAACGCCACCGTGAGGGGGTAGGAGTAGTGCCCGCGCCGGTAGTCGATCCGCCAGTCCGCCAGGTCGTCGGCGAGCTGGAAGGCCACGTAGTGGGCGTCGTGCGAGGCCTCCAGCCCGGCCAGCGGCCGCTCGTCCCCGCCGAGTACGGCGAGGGCCGCGAGGCAGGCCTTGGCGATCGCGGACTTGCCCGCGTAGACGAGCTCCAGCTCCTCCCTGGGGTACGGCTGGAGCAGGCCGCGGTGCCGGGCCTCCTCGCGCAGCACCGCCTGGCAGAAGTGCCCGAAGTAGCGGTCGAAGTGGCCCCAGAACGGGCTGGCGGGCGGCAGCAGCGCGTACAGCCCGTGCAGCGCCTCGCGCTGGAGGAGGCCGCCCAGCAGCAGGCCGCCCCCGGTGCGGGCACAGGGGCGGTCCAGTACCTCGTCCAGGGCCAGCACGTAGTCGAAGAGGTACGAGCCGCTGACGGACAGCGCCCGCAGCTGCGCCAGCGAGACGCGGGGGAAGGCGGTGTAGAACAGCAGCGGGTAGGTGTAGAAGACCCGGGGGTCGACCCCGGCGGCGATCCGCCGTTCGGACGGCAGGCCGGTGGTCGCCGCCAGGCCGTCCACCTGCAGCAGGCGGGCGACCCGGCGCCGCAGCGGCCGCCGGGCCTCCTCCACCAGGGCGTTGTCGCCCCGCCAGCCGACGTGCCGTTCGACCCGGACCCCGCCGTTCGGCCGTTCGGCTACCACCGGCCCGAGACGACCGTCGTGACGACCGTGGTGACGCCGCTCGCCTGGGCCTCCGCCTCGACCCGCGACTCCAGCTCGACGAGGCCCAGCTCGCCGACCGGCAGGTCCTCGAACGGGACCTCCTCGAACGCCAGCTCCTCGAACGGCAGGTCGCCGACGGGCTTGCCGCGCTCCGCTGCCACGTCTCCAGCCATCATGTTCTCCTTCGTCTCGGTGTACCGGTGTCCTGTGCACTACTTCGGTCGGTGGGTCCGGACCGGCGGGCCCGGCGGGTGACCGGGCCGCGGGCCGCGGCCCGGTCACCCGGTGGCGGTGCCGGCCGGTTCCCGCCGCAGCCCCAGCGCCGTCACGTGGCGCTCGGTCAGATGGTGTTTCGCGGCGAAGGCGCGCCGCTGCGAGGTGTTGCGGATGACCAGCTCCGGACGGGACAGCAGCTGACGGACCGGGTCGCGGATCTCCAGCCGGTCCCCGGGCCGGACCAGCGGGTCGGCGGTGCGCGGGACCGACACCTCCAGGAAGGCGTAGCCGCGGCCCCGGGACGCCGTCAGGTTCACGAACAGCAGGTCGGACGCTACGCGCTCCACGTCGAGGCCGCCACCGGTGCGCAGCGCGGCGCTCAGCTCCCGGACGTCGCAGTCGAAGGCCCGGAAGACCGTCCCGTCCTCGGTCAGCCGGCGCTGCAGTGCGTAGCGCAGTTCGACGTACGCCATGAGGTCGCGCAGGACCGGGGCGCACGGTCCGAGCCCGTCCAGGACCTCGGCCGCCAGGTACCGGCACAGGTCCGGGACGAACCCGTAGAGGTAGTAGTCCGGCCGGAGCTGCTCCGGGCCGACGTGCCGGTGCTGCCAGCGCGTCCAGCCGGTCAGCACCTGCCGCAGGTCGGCGCCGGCGGTGCGCAGCGCGAGGAACAGCGTCGGGCAGGTGTAGGTGGCGGCGGAGATCGCCTTGGCCAGGTCGCGGTCGAGGTGCGGCGTCGGGATGTGGTAGAAGCTCGGGAAGATGTCGGGGTGGCGGGTGACCGTCGCGATCTCCTCCTCGTCCAGCAGGAAGAGCGAGATGTCGGAGCTGTGCCCGTCGAAGCGCAGCTCCTCGCGGTGCTCCTCGTACAGCGGACTGCCCACCAGTGGTGCCAGCAGGTGCATCTGCGCCTGGGTGTCCGGCGAGAGCTGCAGGACGTCGAGCGCGAGGTCGAGCGAGGCGACCGCGTCCTCGGTGGTCTCCTCCGGGAAGCCGACGATCAGGGAGGCGGTGCAGGAGATCCCCCGGTCGGTGCCGGAGCGGATGACCGGCAGCACCGCGTCGGTGCGCAGCCGCTTGCGCACCAGCGGCTGCATCCGCTGGGATCCGGTCTCGATCCCGAAGAACATCCCGCGGCAGCCGGCGGCGGCCATGGTGGCCAGCAGTTCGTCGTCCACCCGGTCGGTCCGCGCGCTGCACGCCCACTCGAAGCCCTGCCCGCCGTCGAGCAGGGCGGCGCAGAACGCCAGGACCCACCGCCGGTCGACGGTCAGCATGTCGTGCACCAGGTCGAACCGGGTGAATCCGTGGGCGTCCCGCAGGTGCCGCATCTCGGTGATCAGCCGGGCCGGCGACTTGATCCGGTAGTCGCGGTTGAAGAACACGTTGGTCGAGCAGAACGTGCACCCGTACGGGCAGCCCCGGCCCGCCTCCACCGGCGCGAGGTCCTGCAGGGTCCGCTCGAAGGGGTACAGGTCGTAGGCGGGGAAGGGCAGTTCGTCCAGGTCCTGCAGCAGCGGTGCGGCGGGTTCGCGCACCGGGCCGCCGTCCGGCCCCCGCCAGGTGGTGCCGGCCACGCCGGCCAGGTCGTCGCCCGCCGCCCACCGGTCGAGCACCCGGACGAGGGACCGGTCCGCCTCGTTGCGCACGATCGCGTCGATCCAGCCGAACTCGCGCAGGGTCGCGACGTCCACCACGGAGGCCTGCGGGCCGCCGAGCAGGATCCGTACGTCGGGATCCAGCTCGCGGCACTGCCGGGCCAGCGCCAGCGTCTGAGGGTAGGAGTTGCACATCGTGGTGAGGCCGACGACGTCGGGCCGGGACTCGCAGATGAGTTCCGCCACCTCCCGGTGGAACTCGGGCCCGTCACCCACCCGGCCCTCCAGCAGCGCGAGCGTCGGATCCACCACCACCGGTTCGTGCCCGCTGCGCCGGGCCACCGCGGCCAGCCCGAGGAGGTTCAGCGGCACGTACGGCGAGGGGACCTTGCCGAAGTGCCAGTCCGCGTTGAAGCACGTCACGAGAGCCAGTCGCATCCTCGGCCCACCACACCCTGTCCCGGCCCCGGGGACCGTCGCTGCCGTCGCGTCGAAGAGTCGTCTACTCCGTGCGCGCACGACGCGCCAGCGGCCACGCCGCCACTGCCCCGACGGAGTACCCCGCCCGGCCGTACCGCAGGGGCCCGGTTCCGTGATCGTGCGGCGCCCCGTGAAGCGCTTCGACGCGCTGAAGGCCGCTCCCCGTCACGCGAAATTCACAGACCGGGGTCTACTCGCATAGACAACGGTGGGGCATCCTGGTGCGATGCTGGCGCTCGAAGCCCGTCGTCCCCGTTGCCCGGGAACCGCGGGCGGTGGCGCCGGACGGACCGGTCGGCCCTCGCGCCGGAGCACCGCCGCGTCACAGCACTGCGTACGTCCCCTTCGTCCGGGCCGGTTCCTCAGGCCCGGCTCCGGGCTTCCCGCCCTCCCGCCGAGGCGCGGCAGGAGGGCAGGGAGCCGAGTCGGAGGCACACCATCCTCACCGGGAGATGCAGATGAAGCCACGCACCGCAGCCACCGTCGTCGCCCTGGCCCTGGCCGGCCTCGCGCTTTCGGCGCCCACGGCCGGCGCCAGCGGCACCAAGTTGTCGCAGTCGACGGCCGCCAGTCAGCTCAGCAACGCCGGCGTCACGTGGAGCTCCAGTGGGGGCTGCACCACCAGGTCCAACTCCACCTGTACCTCGTTCGACCAGATCAACTCGGGCACGGTGAGCGCCGTCATCACCCTCAAGCAGGCCAGCGGCTGCGCCATCAACATCACGGGCGGGACCGAGGTCGGCCACGCCTCCGGCACCTACAGCCACTACAACGGCTACAAGGTCGACATCGCCCGCAGCTCCTGCATCGACAACTACATCCAGAACAGCTTCACCTACATCGGCCTCCGGGGCGACGGCTACCCGCAGTGGAAGGCCGCGTCGGGCAACCTGTACTGCAACGAGGGCAGCCACTGGGACGTCCTCATCTACTGACGCCGGCCTCGGCGCCGGCGCCCCGAGGGGCGCCGGCACGCCGGAAGGGTGTCGGTCGGTGTGCCGGCACCGCGATCACGCACCGGGTCGCCACGCCCGGCGTGCCGAATTCCGGTCAGTTGCGCAGGGTGGCCGCGGGGCCACAGGGACCGCGGTGGCGCCAGAACTCCCCGGTGGGCCGGAGCCGTCGGCTCCGCTCATCCCGGTCCGGTCACCGTCCCCCGCCGGGCATGGGCGCGGTCGGCCGCGGCCTGCAGGGCGTCGAGGTCCTCGGCGATCTCCGCACCGGCGACGGCGTCCGGCAGCTCGTCCTCCATGTACCGCAGGGGGCGGTGGCGCAGGCCCATGACGGCCCAGGCGATCAGCAGCAGTCCGCAGGTGACGAGGAGCAGGCCGGTGCCGCGGCCCGGCCCGGTGCCGAGGGCTCGCCCCACGGTGCCTGCCAGCGCCCCTCCCGGGTTCAGCAGGCCGGAGAAGCGCTCGGCGAGGGGCGGGGCGGTGAGGAAGGCCAGCGGGGTCATGGCGACGGCGAGCATCTGGTTGGTGGCGAGCACCCGGCCCTGGAGCTCCGGGCCGACCTTGAGCTGGATGATGGCCAGCCAGTGCGCGTTGAGGATGCTCATGGACGCCCACCAGACGAGTGCTCCCACGGCCGCCAGCGTCACCGACGGACGCAGGCCGACCAGGACGACGCCCAGGCCGACGCCGCTCACGAACCCCACCATGCCGGTCGCCCGCCGCACGGTGCCGCCCCACAGCGCCACGATCAGGCTGCCCGCCACGGCACCCGCGCCGCCGACCGCGGTGACCACGCCCACCGCCGTGGTGCCGCTGAAGGAGAGCACGCTCGGGACCGTCAGCGTCACCGCGAGGGTGCCCAGGTAGTTCTCCACCATGAAGAACACGATCATGATCATCAGCGGACGCCGCCGGATCAGGAACCGCCAGCCGCCGACGACGGTCCGGGCGAAGGATTCCTTCTGCCGCCGGAAGAGTCGGTCGGGGAAGCGCACCCACAGCAGCGCGGCCACGCCGACGAGGAACGACGCGACGTCCACGGCCACCACCCAGGGCAGGCCGACCAGCCCGATCAGCGCGCCGCCGGCCAGCGGGGCGATCAGCGTCCCCAGGCCGGCACCGAGGTTGGCCAGCCCGTTGGCCTGCACCAGGTACGGCTTGGGGACGAGCTGGGCGACGGCGGCCAGGTAGGCCGGTCGCCGGAACGCGGTCACCAGCGACATGACGCCCACGATCAGACCGACCTGCCAGAGCGCCAGGCTGCCGCTCCACAGCGCGGCCACCAGGGACACCGTGGCGGTCGCGGAGACGGCGTCGCAGGTGAGCATGACCCGGCGGCGGTCGATCCGGTCCGCCACCGCGCCGCCCAGCGGCGCCGCGACGATCGCCGGGAGCATGGCGAGCATGCTGATCAGCGCGTAGTCGAGGACTCGCCCGCTGCGCTGGTAGGCCCAGACGCCGAGGGCGAACGAGGTCAGCGCGCTGCCGATCAGCGAGACGGTCTGGCCCGCGGCGACGAGATAGAACTTCCTGAGGTCATGTCGCGCCGTCCGGCCGACGACCGTGACGTCGGCGATCGGCTCCGGCAGCAGGCCACCGGCCCAGGCACCGAGCCGCTCGCCGATCAGCGCGGCGAGCTGGGCGGCCTGGTGCTTGAGGAAGTAGTGGCCCGCTCTGGGGAGGGTGGCCAGCTCCACCCGGTCGGCGAAGGCTCCCCACTCCGTGAACCGCTCCTCGTAGAGCTCGGTGGACCGGTCCCGTTCGCCGATCACGCAGAGCACCGGGGCTCGTAGCCTGCGGGCGTCCGCCCTGGTCAGTTCACCGGTGAACCAGCCCTGCGCCTGGTCCACGTCGTGCCGCAGAGCGCGCAGCACGGTCCGCTGTGCCGCTTCGGCCGCTTCCCCGTCGCCGTCGCCGTCGCCGTCGTCCATGCCGCCGAGGGTGCGCAGGAAGTCCCGGTAGGCCCGGTCCGACGTCCAGCGGGTGGCCGGGAACCTGCTGCGCAGCCAGGTCGACAGACGCCCCGGCAGCCGCGCGCCGGGAAAGCTCCCGCCGACCAGCAGGCCCGTCACCGGGACACCTTCGGCTTCCAGACGCAGCGCCAGTTCGGTGGCCGCGGCGGAGCCGACGCAGTGGCCGTACACCGCCACCGGGCCGACCCGGCCACCCGTCCCCGGGGCCGGGCGGGCCGCCTCGGCCAGCTCGGCGACGACCTGGTCGATCAGCACGGTGAGCGGGAGCAGCGGCTCGTCCGGCCGCGCCGGGTCGTGCCCCGGCGGTTCCACCGCCAGCACGGCCGCGCCGGGGATCGCCGTGGCCAGTTCCGTGGCGAGCGGACCGTAGGCGGCGGCCGAACCGCCGCCGTAGGGGAGGCACACCACGGTGACGGTCGGGAGTCGGCCGGGCGGGGGACCCGCCAGCCGGTGCAGCAGGCGGCGCTCACCGCCGGGCCCGCCCGCCTGCGCCGTGTCGAGGAACGCGGCAAGCTCGCGCACGGTCGGCCGGGTGAACAGGTCGATCACCCGTAGCGTCGGGTCGATCGCCCGGACGGCGCGCACGGCCCGGAAGGAGTCCCCGCCCAGGGCGAAGAAGTCGTCGTCGATGCCGATGCCGTCGGGGGCGTCCAGGTCGAGGACCTGTGCCCAGGCCTGTGCGACGCGCAGCTCGGTCGGCGTGCTCGGGGCGATGTGCTCGGTACTCGCCGCCGGCTCGGGGGCGGGCAGGGCCGACCTGTCCACCTTTCCGTTGGGGTTGAGCGGCAGCGTGGGGAGCACGACGATCGCCGAGGGCACCATGTAGTCGGGCAGCCGCTCGCGCAACGCCGTGCGCACGCGCGCGACGTCCACGCCGGACGCCGGCGCCGCGGGGGTCACCCAGGCGGCGAGCCGCCTGGCATGGGCCTCGCCGACCGGCAGCACCACCGCTTCGGCGATCTCGGGCAGGTCGCGCAGCGCGGCGGCCACCTCGCCCGGTTCCACCCGGAAGCCGCGGATCTTGACCTGGTCGTCGATCCGGCCGAGGAACTCGAACAGTCCGGCCGTGGTCAGCCGGACCCGGTCCCCGGAGCGGTAGCACCGCGCGGTGCCGGTCACCGGGTCGGGGACGAAACGCTCGTCGGTGAGGTCGGGGCGGCCGAAGTACCCGCGCGCCACGCTCGGCCCGCCGATCCACAGCTCGCCGGGCACCCCGGCGGGCAGCGGCCGGCCGCCGGAGTCGACCACGTAGCAGTCCACGTCGGCCAGTGGCCGACCGATCGGAACCGTCCCCGAACGCCGGGCCGGCGGGGTCTCCTCCACGGCGCAGCCGAGCACGGACACTGTGGTCTCGGTGGGCCCGTAGTGCACCTGCACGGACAGCTCGGGCCGCGCGGCGCGGATCCTGGCCACCAGGTCCCAGGAGCAGGCCTCTCCCGCGAGGATGAGCAGCTTGCGGGGCAGCACGCGGCCAAGGTCCCCGTGGGCGGCGAGCAGTTCGAGGTGGCTCGGCACCATCTTGACCGCGTCGACCGGGTGCGCCTCCAGGTACTCCCCGTACGCCTCCGGGTCGGTGGCCACCTCGCGGTCCACCAGGTGCACCGTGCCGCCGGTGGCCAGCGCGCCGAAGAGGTTGGTCATGCCGAGGTCCGCCGCGTGGGTCGACACCAGGGCGAACGCGCCCCCCTCGACACCGCAGCCGGCCAGTCGCTCCGTCACCGCGTGCAGGTAGTGCACGATCTGCCGGTGCTCGACGGTGACGCCCTTGGGGCGGCCGGTCGAGCCCGAGGTGAAGACCAGGTAGGCCGGCGCGGTCGGATCGACGGTCACGCCCGGTGCTCCGCCGGGCTGTTCCGGTGGCGTACCCGGGGCGGGCGGACCGTCGAGGACCAGCAGCTCCCCGGGGGTGCCCGCGAGGTCCGCGCCGCGCCCCGGGAGGCGCCGCGCGAACTCCTGTTCCGCGAGGACGACTCGCGCACCCGCCGTCGACAGGATGTCGGCCAGCCGGTCGTCCGGGTACGCGGGGTCGAGCGGCAGGTAGATCGCGCCGGCTTTGAGGGTGGCGAGCAGGGCGACCACGAGCGGTGTCCGGCGGTCGGCCAGGACGGCGACCGGTTCCCGCGGTCCGACTCCGGCCGCGAGCAGCCGGTGCGCGAGCCGGTTCGCCCGCCGGTCCAGCTGTCCGTAGGTGAGTTCACCGTCGGGGCCCACGACTGCCGTCGCGTCGGGCCGTTCGGCCGCCCAGCGCTCGACCAGACCGTGCAGCGGCTGCTCCAGGTCGAACTGCCGGCGCGGCCCGGACAGCAGCGGTCCGTCCACCGGTTCCACGGCCACCTCGCGCACGGGGCGGTCGAGATCGGACAGCACACCGTCCAGCAGGACCGCGTACCACTCGGTGATCCGCTGCGCGGTGTGCCGCTCGAAGAGGTCGGTGCGGTAGATCAGCGACCCCTCGTAGGTGTCGCCGGTGCCGTTCGAGGAGGTGGCCGCGAACGCCAGGTTCAGTTCGTACTTGGCCGTTGTCGCCGGCGGTGCGAAGACCCTCGCCGTCAGGCCCGGGAAGCGCGGCGCCACCGCCGGGGTGTCGATCACGTTGAGGAGGACCTGGAAGATCGGCGTGGTGGAGAGGTCGCGAGCCGGGCGCAGCCGGTCCACGATCCGCTCGAACGGGACCTCGGTGCGGGCGAAGGCCTCCAGCGCCGCGTCGCGCACCCGGGTCAGCAGCTCCCGGCCGCTCGGCCCGCCCGACAGGTCGGTCCGCATGGTCAGGGTGTTGATGAAGAAGCCGATGGTGTGCTCGGTGTCGGGGTGCCGTCGTCCCGCCTCGGGCACGCCGACCGGCACGTCCTCGACGCCCGACAGCCGGGCCAGCAGCTCCTGCCAGACCGCGAGGAGCACCATGAACGGCGTGCAGCCGGTCTCGGCGGCCCGCCCGCGCACCTTGGCGGTCAGGGCGGCCGGAAGGATCACCGGCACCTCCGCGCCCGTCCGTTCCGCGATCGGTGGGCGGGGCAGGTCGGTGGGCAGGTCCAGGACCGGCTCCAGACCGGACAGCGCATGGACCCACCAGGCCAGGTCGGTCTCCGCGCGGTCGCCGTCCTCCGGCCGCCGGGAGAGCCAGTGCGCGTAGTCCGCGTACTGGACCGGTGGCGGTGCGGGAGACTCGGCCAGCCCGAGCCGCGCCGAGTAGAGTGCCGCCAGTTCCGCCACCGCCACCGTCCTCGACCAGGCGTCGAAGGCGATGTGGTGGACCGTCAGTGCCAGGACGTGCTCGTCGGCGCCGAGCCGGAGCAGCACCGCCCGCAGGGGCGGTTCCACCGCCAGGTCGAACGGCCTGCGCAGGTCCTCGATCAGGCGGCGGTCCAGCGACTCCCGCTCGCCCGGCCCGGTCAGATCGGCCTCGGCCAGCGGTACCGCGTCCGCCGGGCCTGCCACCGCCACCGGCTCGCCGTCGGTCTCGACGATCAGGCTTCGAAGGACCTGGTGCCTCTCGGCGAGATCCAGCACCGCCCCCAGCAGCGCCGCACGGTCCAAGGGTCCGTGCAGGTGCAGGGCGACCGGGATGTGGTACGCGGTGCTCTCCGGATCCAGCTGGGTGAGGAACCACAGCCGGGTCTGTGCGGCCGACAGCGGGGCCGGGGCGCCCGCGTCCGGCCGGGCGGGTATCGCCGGGGTGCCGCGGACCGCGGTGCGGCGGGCCGAGGCGAGCCGGGCACGCAGCGCGTTGGTGAGCCGGGGGTCCCGCCGCTCGGCGGACACCTCGGTCATGCGGCACCGCCACCGGTGACGGAGGCCGGGCGGGCGGGTTCGGCCGGGTCGGCCGATTCGGCGGGGTCGGCCGGGTCGGCCCATTCGGCGAGGTCCGCCGATTCGGCGAGGTCGGCCAGCAGCAGGGCCTCCAGCGCGGTGGCGAAGTCGGCCAGGACCGGGTGCTCGAACAGCAGGCGCACCGGCAGCGCGAAGTCCAGCGCCGCCATCAGCCGGCCCGCGACCCGGGTGGCCGCCAGCGAATGCCCGCCGAGCGCGAAGAAGTCGTCGCGCGCACCGACTTCGGTGGCCCCGAGCACGGTCTCCCACACCTCGGCCACCAGCAGCTCGGCATCGGTGCGCGGGGCGATCCGTTCGCGGCCGGTTTCGTGACCGGGCGCCGGGAGGGCGCCCCGGTTCACCTTGCCCGAGGCCGTCAGGGGCAGGGCGTCGAGCACGACCCACCGCCGGGGCACCATGTGGTCCGGGAGACGGGTGTGCAGGCGCTCCTCCACCGCGGGCGTGCCGAAGGCGTCCGCGGTCGCCGCCGAGGGGTCCACCGCGAGGTAGCCGACCAGGTGGGCGTCGGCTCCCTCGCCGAGGACCACGACGGCCGCGTCCACGACGGCGGGCTCTGCGCGCAGGGCGGTCTCGATCTCGCCGAGTTCGATCCGGTGGCCGCGCAGCTTCACCTGCTGGTCGCGGCGGCCCAGGAAGTCGAGGGTGCCTCCGCCGGCCTCCGGCCGGGAGGACCCCCATGGC